>NZ_JBHVER010000122.1:0-24641 GCF_042802195.1 Kitasatospora sp. NPDC057500
GCCCCGCTCCGGCCTACCGGCGCGCCCGCCCCGACGGCGCTCCGGCCCGCCGCCGCAGGACCGCGCCCGCGCCCGCGAGCGCGGTGACGCCCAGGGCCGCGGCCGCCGTCACGGCCGGCAGCGCGGCTGTGCCGTCGGCCCGTCCGGCGGCCGGCTCGTAGCCGCCGCCCCGCCCCGCCCGGTCGTACGCCGAGCCGGGCAGCTTGTCGCCGTACCGCTGGCGGACCAGGCCCTGGTACCCGGCCAGGCTCACCCCGGCCTCGCCCACCGAACGGCGCGCCTCCTCGTCCAGCGGCAGCACCCGGCCGTCCCGCAGCACGTACCAGGCGTTGATCTGCGGCTCGCGGAACGCCGTCCCGCCACCGCCCTCGGCCGCCCGCGCCGCGTAGTCGCCCTCGTCGCCGCCGCCGGCGATGTTGACCACCCGCCAGCCGCCGCCCTGCTTCACCGTCCACACCGAGGCGACCTGGCCGTCGGCCGCGACCACCCGGCTCGCGGTGAACTCCGCCCGGGCCACCGGGGCGCCCGGCGTACCGGCCACGAAGGCGGCGTCCAGCGTGTACACCGGAACGGTCTCCCCGGCCAGCCTGGGCGCCGCGGCCGCCGCCGCGGCCTGCTCGGCCTCCTCGGCCGCGCCCGGGGCGAGCCGCCCGGTCGGCGGGACGCCCTTGCGGGCGAAGAAGCGGCCCAACCGGTCGAGCACCGCCGGGCTGCGCACCGCCTCGCGGGCCTCGGCCAGCTCCGCGGCCGGCACCGGCTCGGGCACCCCGGCCGGGCCGGCCGGAGCCGCGGGACCGGCGGCCGACGCGGCCGGTGCGAGTGCCAGACCCAGACCGGTGGCCAGCAGGACGGCCGCCGCGCCGCGCACGAGCGCGGCCCTGTGCATGCTGCTCATGTCGCCCCTCACGCGCCGATCCGGTACAGGGAGTGGGTCCAGGAGAACGTGCCGTTCGACACGTAGTAGTTGTAGTCCGCCCAGTTGTAGCGGTAGTTGGACGGCCAAGGGTCGCCCCAGTAGACCTGGTTGGCGGTGGTGTCGTACCCGTACAGGACGTGCATGTGGCCACCGCCGGAGCTCCACTGGATCCGGGTCTCCACCGGCCGGTCGGCGTTCACCTCGCTCTGCACCGTGCTGTAGCGCAGGTACCCGCTGACGTACGAGCCCGGGTTGATGCCGAACCGGCTCAGGGCGTTCTGCACATCGCCCAGCGTGGCCTGGTTGTTGGGGCAGGCGGTGTTGGCCGAACGGCCGAACGCGGCGTTGCAGAACTGGTTCTGGCTGTAGTTGTAGCCGTACCAGGTGGCGATGGTGTTGCCGCTCGCCGCCCAGCACCAGTTGCTCTGCTGTTGCTGCTGCATGGTGAGGTTGAGCTTCTTGTAGGTGCCGGCCAGGTCGGCCGAGGAACCCGCGGCGGCCACCGGCCGCACTCGCTGCTGGGGGCCCGCGGCCATGGGGGCGGCCTGGGCCGGGGTGACGGCCGCGACGCTGAGCGCCGGACCGAGGACGCCGAGCGCGAGCACCGAGACGGCGCGGCGCAGGCGTATCCGGGTGACGGACATGGGGGATGTCCTCCTTGCGACAGGCAGAGGAGTCGAGAGGTGTGGGGGCGCGGTCCGGATCGCGCCACCGAGCATCGCGCCGTTGACATGGCCGGTCAACGGCCCCCGCGGCCCCGCCCGCCGGGTGTGAACGGGCCCCGCCCCGCTGTGAACGACGGCCGCGCAAGCGCCGCCCGGGACGTCGGAACCGGTGACAAACCACCCTCCACATGTGAATATTCACGACCGGCCGGGCCCGCCGCACAGGCCCGGGCCGGCCCGCCCCGTCCCGCCACCCGAGGAGGCCGCATGCAGCGGACCGACCAGCCCGACCTCGTCACCGTGCTGCGCACCGGTCCGTTCGACCTCGCCCTGCGCACCGCCATCGCCGCCCGCGGCCTCGCCCTGCACCGCGTCCGCGACCACCTCGCACTGCGCGGCGTCCACATCGGGGTCACCAGCCTCAGCTACTGGCAGCAGGGCCGGCGCCGCCCCGAACGGCCCGAGTCACTGCGCGCCGTCCGGGAGCTGGAGCGGGTCCTGGAACTCCCCGCGCACTCCCTGACCCGGCTGCTCGGCCCCCGGCGGGCCGCCCCCGCCGCGCCGGCCGGCCCGCCCGTCCGCCCTTACCGCGACCTCATCACCCCGGCGACCGCCGTCGACGACCTGCTCGCCGAACTGGCCGGCCCGCGCGACAGCGGGCTGCACACCATCACCCACATCGAGCGGATCAGGATCGGCGCCGACCGCCGGCTCCGGCGCCGCGACTCCCAGCACGCCCTGCGCGCCCACCGCGACGGCATCGACCGCTACCTCGCCATCCACCAGGGCGACCCCGGCAGCGACGTCACCCGGGTCGGCGTGCGCGCCGAGGAGAACTGCCGCCTCGGCCGCGTCCGCCGCGACCGGGCCCACGACCTGCTGATCGCCGAACTCCTGCTGGACCGCAGGCTGCGCGCGGGCGACACCCATCTGCTCGGATACGGCTTCGACGACGCCCCCGCGCCCGAGCCCAGCCGCGAGTACATCCGCGGCTTCCACTCGGGCGCCGGGCAGTACGTCCTCCAGGTCACCTTCCACCCGGCCGCGCTGCCGGTCCGCTGCCACCGGTTCGCCCGCCGCTCGCCCGCCGAGAAGCCCTACGAGAGCGAGGAACTGACCCTGGACGGCCACCACTGCGTCCACCTGGTCGCCACCGCCGTCGGCCCCTGCATCCTGGGCATCGGCTGGGACTGGGAGTGAGTCGGCCTCCGAACGCCCCGGCTCACGGGTGCGCCGGGTCCGGGGCCGCCCGGCGGGCGTCGTAGCGGGGGTCGATGGTGCCGAACAGCCGGTCCCAGACGGTGGTGTAGAAGCCCAGGTTGACCGCCGGATCGGCGTGGTGGCCGGCGTGGAACATCGGCAGCGCCACCCAGCGGAACACCGCGAGCCGCCGGACCCGTACCGGGAAGGGCTCCACGCCGAGGTGTCCGAGCAGGCCGAAGACCAGGTTGACGCCGATGTAGCCGGACAGCGCGAGGACGGACATCCCCGGCCAGAGGCAGAGCACCGTGATCCACGCGCCGCCGAAGCCCAGCACCTCCAGCGGGTGCAGCACGAAGAGGGTGGCGGGGCGCGGGTCCGGGTAACCGTGGTGCAGTTCGTGCGCCAGCCGGTAGAGCCGGCGGCGGTGGGCCAGCCAGTGCCCGCCGTACATCAGCGCGTCCATCACCAGCGAGAACAGCAGCAGATCGGCCGACGCGCGCGGTCCCGCGTCGGCCGTGAGCCTGATCCAGCCGGCCTTCCAGAGCTGCCAGCCGAGCAGCCCCACAGCGGAGTTGAGCAGCACGGCGACCACCGTGAGCACCCGTTCCCGGCGGTCCGGCGGCGCGGGCGGCGGGGTCACCCGGCGGTCGCCGAAGCGGCGGACCAGCAGGCCGCCGGCCAGCAGGGCCAGCGCGAACAGCACGAGGTTCCCGGCCAGCGCGCCCGCCGCCGCCTCCGCCGGGCTGAGCCGCCCGGTCCAGTCGAGCACCGCGTCCACCGTCACGCTCCCCCCGACCGCCGGCCCGCCCCACCGCTCCGACGCCGGCCCGCCCCCGGCGGTTCCCGGCCGCCGCGCGCCGGAAGCCGCGCGCCGTGCGCCCGCGCGCCCGTGCGCCCGCGTGCCGTCGGGCTCAGGTGCCGAAGGCCAGCTCCAGGCAGTCCTCCACCGGCCGGTAGCCGATCTGCCGGTAGATCGAGTTGCTGGTCGGATTGGAGAGGTCCGTGTAGAGCAGCACCTCCGCGGCCCCCTCGGCGAGGGCGGCGGCCGAGGCGGCGGCCGTGACACCGCTGGCGTAGCCGCGGCCCCGGACGTCGCGCGGGGTGTAGACCGGGCCGATGCGGGACATCCCGGCGACGACCGCACTGACCCCGGCCACCGCGACCGGCCGCCCGGCGTCCTCCCACAGGTGCAGCCGGTTGTCGGCGGTCCGGTCGTCCACCGCCGTCGCGACATCGGAGATGCGGACGCCCGCCTCCGCCGCGAACTCCTCGAACCAGCGGATCAGCAGCTCGCGGTCCGCCGCCCCGGCGAGCCGGGACCGGCCGGCCGGCGGACGCGGCGGTTCGGTCAACCAGCCGAGCCGGTAGAGGCGTTCCTCGGTCCTGACGGTCCCGGTGACCCCGGTGGCCGCGGCCCACGCGTCGCCGAACGCCCGCACCGCCGCCACCCCGCCGGCGACCCCGGTGAACTCCGTGAACCCGGCCCGGGCACCGGCGAGCTCGGCTGCCAGTCCGGCCGCCGCCCGCTGCGGCATCAGTCCCAGCCGCGGGACGAACGGCGGGGTCTGCAGGAACGCCCCCTCCACCGGGCCCTCCGGCTCGCCGCGCCACCAGCCGAAGACCGGCACGCCCGCGCCGAAGTAGTCCGGGCCGCGCGCGACCAGCCGGTCCGCGATCGTGAGCAGCACGGTGTTCTCGGCCGGGTGCGCGGCGAGGAAGCCGCCGGCCTGCGCGCGGAAGTCGTCGAGGGAGGTGCTGAGGGTCCAGGGCATGGCCCATCCTCTCCCGGCGGCCCCCGCGCCGACCAGTCGTTTACCCCTGCGCCAACGCCCCCAGCCGCTCGGCGAGTTCCTCCGGGTCGGTGGTCGGCGCGTCGCAGGTGAAGTGCCGGCAGACGTAGGCGGCGGGCGCGCCGTCGACCAGCGGCCGGCCGGCGAGCAGCGGGACCTCGTCGCTGCCCGCGCCCGGCTCGCCGAACGCGACCACGGCGCCGGGCGCGATGCCGAGCAGCGCGGCCCGGTGCAGCGCGGCCGTCCCGGGGGCGCCGGCCGGGCCGATCACCGCGACCTCGCGCGGGCCGTCGGCCAGCGCCTCGGCGGCGGCCAGGCCCCAGCCGACGAACCTCGGCGCGCGCGAGGCGAGCGCCCCGACGATGCCGAGCGCCCGCTCGGCGGCGGTCCGGTGGCGGGCCGAGCCGGTGTAGGCGGCGTAGGTGAGCAGGGCGGACGCGGCGGCGGTCCAGCCGGACGGGGTCGCGTTGTCGGTCGGGTCCTGCGGGCGCCGGATCAGCTCCTCGGCGTCGTCGGCGGTGTCGTACAGCGCACCGGACGCCTCGTCGGCGAAGTGCTTGAGCACGGTGTCGAGCAGCCCGCCGGCCAGCTGGAGCCACTCGGCCTCGCCGGTGACGGCGTACAGGGCGAGGAAGCCCTCGGCGGTGTCGGCGTAGTCCTCCAGCACACCCGCGTTGGCGCCGGGGCGGCCGTCCCTGGAGGTGCGCAGCAGCCGGCCCTCGGGGGTGAGGTGGACGGCGAGCAGCAGGTCGGCGGCGCTCTCGGCGGCCCGGACCAGGTCGGGGCGCTCCAGCAGGGCGCCGGTCTCGGCGAGGGCGGCGATGGCGAGGCCGTTCCAGGCGGCGACCACCTTGTCGTCCCGGGCGGGCGCGGGGCGGGCCGCCCGGGCCGCCAGCATCCGCTCCCTGATCGCCTCGTACTCGGCGAAGTCCTCGGGGTCGGCGAGGAGTTGCAGGACGGAGGTGCCGTGCTCGAAGGTGCCGTCGGCGGTGACCGAGAACAGCCGGGCGGCGGTGGCCGCGTCGGCGGGGCCGAGCAGGTCGACCAACTGGCCCGGCTCCCAGGCGTAGTAGGCGCCCTCGGCGGTGGCGCCGGTCTCCTCGTCGAGGCTGTCGGCATCCAGCGCGGAGGCGAACGCGCCTTCGGGGGTGCGCAGTTCGCGCAGCAGGAAGTCGGCGGTGGAGAGCGCGACCCGGCGGGCCTGCGGGGAGCCGGTCGTCCGCCACAGGTGCAGGTACGCGCGCAGCAGCAGCGCGTTGTCGTAGAGCATCTTCTCGAAGTGCGGCACCACCCAGCCGGCGTCCACCGCGTACCGGGCGAATCCGCCGCCGAGCTGGTCGTGGATGCCGCCGCGGGCCATCGCCTCACCGGTGCGCACGGCCATCTCCAGCGCGGCCTCGGAGCCGGTCCTGGCGTGGTGGCGCAGCAGGTACTCGATCACCATGGCGGGCGGGAACTTGGGCGCCCCTCCGAAGCCGCCGTGCCGCTGGTCGAAGTCGCGGCTGAGGGCGACCAGCGCCTGGTGCAGATCGGCCTCGCCGGGCGGCTGGTGCACCCCGCTGCCGACGGAGTAGACGGACGCCCGCTCGGCCAGGTCGGCCCGGATCCGGCCGGCGACCTCGGCGACCTCGTCCCGCCGGTCCCGCCAGGCGGCGTGCACGCCCTCCAGCACCTGCCGGAACGACGGCATGCCGTGCCGGGGCTCCGGCGGGAAGTAGGTGCCGAAGTAGAACGGCTCCTTGCCGGGGGTCAGGAAGACCGTCATCGGCCACCCGCCCTGCCCGGTCGCCGCCTGCACCGCCTCCATGTAGACGGCGTCGACGTCCGGCCGCTCCTCCCGGTCCACCTTGACCGCGACGAACCGCTCGTTGAGGTACTCCGCCGTCCCCTCGTCCTCGAACGACTCGTGCGCCATCACATGGCACCAGTGGCACGCCGCGTACCCGACGGACAGCAGGACGGGGACGCCGCGGCGCGCCGCCTCCTCGAACGCCCCGGGCCCCCAGGGCCACCAGTCGACCGGGTTCTCGGCGTGCTGCTGCAGGTACGGCGACGTCGCGTCGGCGAGGCGGTTCGGCATGCCCCCATCCTCGCGCATCCGCGCGGCGGAGGGGGCGTGACCTCACTCCTTCGGGGACTCCGGCTCCTCGGCGAAGTTCACGCGCTTGAACTGCTTGTTCATCGACTTGGCCAGGAACCAGGTGGCCACGCCGAGGGCGGCGAAGACGAGGAAGCCCAGCAGGCCGGGGGTGACCTTGGCGTCGTCGACGGCGAGTTCGGCGGCGAGGTGGGTGAGGTTCACGGGGGCGCTCATATCTCTATGGTGGCCCGGCTCACGGGGAGCCGGGCCGTCGGGGGGTGCTTCAGTCCCGCGTGTCGGCCGACTCGGCCGTCAGGCTGGGGGTGCGCAGGCCGGCGAACAGGTCGTCCTCCGGCAGGTCCACGTCGACCAGGGTACGGGCGAGCTCGTAGTCCTCGGTGGGCCACACCTCGCGCTGGACCTCCAGCGGGACGCGGAACCACGGGCCGTCCGGGTCGATCTGGGTGGCGTGCGCGATCAGCGCGCGGTCCCGGGTCTCGAACCAGTCGTCGCAGCGCACCCGGGTGGTGATCTCGCGCTCCTGGCGGCCGCTCTTCTCCCAGCCGGCGATCCACTCGCCGTAGGGGGACTCGTGGCCGTTCTCGGAGAGGTACTTGTGCAGGGCGCGGATCCGGCCCATCGGGAAGCCGTGGTTGTAGTACACCTTCAGCGGCTGCCAGGGCTCGCCGGCCTCGGGGTAGGCGTCGGGGTCGCCGGCGGCGTCGAAGGCCAGCATGGTGATCTTGTGGGTCATGATGTGGTCGGGGTGCGGGTAGCCGCCGTTCTCGTCGTAGGTCGTGATGACCTGCGGCTTGAACTCCCGGATGAGGCGGACCAGCGGTTCGGCCGCCTCCTTGACGTCCTGGAGGGCGAAGCAGCCCTCGGGCAGCGGGGGCAGCGGGTCGCCCTCCGGCAGGCCCGAGTCCACGAAGCCCAGCCAGGCCTGCTTGATCCCGAGGATCGCGCGGGCCTCGTCCATCTCCTTGCGCCGGACCTCGTGGATGTTCTCCTCGATCTCCGGCTTGCCCTGCAGCTTCGGGTTGAGGACCGAACCGCGTTCCCCCCCGGTGCAGGTGGCCACCAGCACGTCCACCCCCTGGTCGACGTACATGGCCATGGTCGCCGCGCCCTTGCTGGACTCGTCGTCCGGGTGGGCGTGCACCGCCATCAGTCGCAACTGCTCAGTCAACGCGTGCGTTCCTTCCACAAATGTCCGGGCGTACCGCGCAAGCCGGTCCACCCAACCGTCCGAGCCGCTCTTGGGGCCGCGTCACCGCGGGACCGGCCGCCGCGCCGGGCGCCGACACGGCCGGGCCCGCCCCCGCCGGACCGGCCGCGGGCGTGCCCCTCCTATAGTGACGGACTGGAGGAGCACCGCATTCCCCCGCACCACCCGCGCGGCCCCCTCCCCACGAGAGGACTGAGCCCCATGAGCGCTGGCACCCGGCCCCCGCAGCTGCCCGAGGACCGCTACGGGCGGCGCGGCGACCGCGAGAGCGACCGCCGCCTCAAGGTGGTCGGCGCGGTCTGCGGGGTACTGGCCCTGGGCCTGATCGTCTGGCTGGGCAGCTCCTACCTGATCCGCGAGACGAAGATCAACGGCGCCGTGCCGACCTTCCAGGCGCTCTCCGACACCGAGCTCCAGCTCCACCTGGCGGTGCGCAAGAGCGACGGCACGGCCGGCAGCTGCACCGTCCGCTCGCAGGCCGAGGACGGCGCGGTGGTCGGGCTGGCCGACTTCCCCGTCCCGGCGGAGGGCTCCAGCTACGACGCGGTGGTGAGCCTGCGGACCACCGCCCGCGGCACCACCGCCGAGCTGCTGGGCTGTACTCCCGAGTAGTCCCGTCGCAGGCATATCCGCTCGGGAGAACGGGCATCCGTAGAGGAGCCCGTCCCGCCGATCCTGTACACCTTGGCGCAACGCTGTCGTCAATGGCAGGCCAACGACCCTCCCGATTGTCGGCGGGAGTTGTTAGGCTCGTGGTTTCGCCCCTTCCGCACCAGCTGGTACGGGAGCGGGCGTTGCTTTGTAGTTAAGACCGATATCAGCACCACTCGACACGCTGACGACTCACACCCTCAGCACAGCCCCAGCACCTACGAGGAGCACCCGTGACCCAGACCAGCGAGAACGTGACCTGGCTCACTCAGTCCGGCTACGACCAGCTCAAGGCCGAGCTGGATCACCTGACCGGCCCCTGGCGGATCGAGATCGCGCAGAAGATCGAGGCCGCGCGTGAGGAGGGTGACCTCAAGGAGAACGCCGGCTATCACGCCGCCAAGGAGGAGCAGGGCAAGTACGAGCTGCGGATCCGCCAGCTCACCCAGATCCTGGAGCGCGCCAAGGTCGGCGAGGCCCCGGCGGACTCGGGCGTGGTGGCCCCGGGCATGGTCGTGACGGTCGCCTTCGACGGCGACGAGGACGACACCATGAAGTTCCTGCTGGGCTCGCGCGAGGTCGGCGACGACGACCTGGACATCTACTCGCCGCAGTCGCCGCTCGGCCGTGCGATCGACGGCAGGACGATCGGCGACGAGGCGACCTACGAGCTGCCGAACGGCAAGCAGGCCATGGTCAAGATCATCGAGGTCAAGCCCTACTCCGGCTGATCCCTCCCCCGGCACGCCGAAGCGGCCGCGCACCCGTCGCGGCCGCTTCGCGCGTTCCGGGCCGGGTCAGCGGGCCGAGGAGCGGTACTTGCGCACCGACAGCCAGGAGAAGACCGCGGTGATCACCACCGACCAGAGCACCGAGACCAGCTCGGCGTTCTGCATCGGCCACACGTCGTCCACCGGGCCCACCTGGTTGCCGAACAGGTTGCGGCAGGCCTGCACGGTGGCACTGAACGGGTTCCAGTAGGCGATCGCCTGCAACCAGCCCGGCATCGAGCTGACCGGCACGAAGGCGTTGGAGATGAAGGTCAGCGGGAAGAGCCAGATCAGCCCGGCCGAGGTGGCCGCCTCCGGGCTGCGCACCGAGAGGCCGATCAGCGCGCCGATCCAGGAGAAGGCGTAGCCGAGCAGGAGCAGCAGCCCGAACGCGGCGAGCGCGGAGAGCAGCCCCTCGTGGATCCGCCAGCCGACCAGCAGCGCCACCACCGCCAGCACCACCAGGGTGAACGCGGTCTGGCAGAGGTCGGCCAGGGTGCGGCCGACCAGGACGGCCGAGCGGGCCATCGGCAGCGAGCGGAACCGGTCGACCAGGCCCTTGGACATGTCCTCGGCGATGCCCGCCGAGGCGCCGGCCACCGCGAAGGTGACGGTCTGGGCGAAGATGCCCGCCATCAGGAACTGGATGTACGCCGAGGAGCTGGACTGCGTCCCCGGGATGTTGATCGCGCCGCCCATGACGTACGAGAACAGCAGTACGAACATGACCGGCTGCATCAGGCCGAAGATCACGATCTCGGGTATCCGGGTCATCCGGCGCAGGTTGCGCTTGGCGACCACCCAGGAGTCGTGCAGGACGGCGTCCGCGCCCCGGCGCTGCTTGGGTACCGCCCCGCCGATGGCGTGCTCGGTGGCCGTGGCCATCTCAGAGTTCCTTCCCGGCCGCGACGGCCTGCTTGCCGGTGCCGGAGCCGTTGCCCCGCCCGCGCTTGCCGCCCCCGGCGGCGCCGTTCTCCGCGTCCTCGGCCTCGGTGTGGTGGCCGGTGAGGGAGAGGAAGACGTCGTCCAGGGTCGGCCGGCGCAGGCCGATGTCGTCGATCTCGATCGAGCGGGAGTCCAGCTCGCGGATCACGTCGGCGAGCACCCTGGCGCCGCCGCTGACCGGGACGGTGATCCGCCGGGTGTTCTTCTCCACCGCCGGCTCGCCGAGCGCGTAGGCGGAGAGCGCCGCGACCGCGTCGCCGACCAGGTCGGGCCGCTGCACCACGACCTCGATCCGCTCGCCGCCGATCTGCGCCTTGAGCCGGTCGGCGGTGCCGCGCGCGATCACCTTGCCGTGGTCGACCACGGCGATGTCGTGGGCGAGGCGGTCGGCCTCCTCCAGGTACTGGGTGGTGAGCAGCAGCGTGGTGCCCTGCTCGACCAGGGTCTCGATGACCTCCCACAGGGCCAGCCGGTTGCGCGGGTCGAGGCCGGTGGTGGGCTCGTCCAGGAACATCACCGGCGGGCGGACGACCAGGGCGGCGGCGAGGTCCAGGCGCCGGCGCATGCCGCCGGAGTACGTCTTGGCGGTGCGGTCCTTGGCCTCGGTGAGGTTGAACCACTCCAGCAGTTCGAGCGCCCGGGCCTTCGCCTGGCGGACCGGCATCTGGTAGAGCTCGCCGACCATCTGGAGGTTCTCGAAGCCGGTGAGGTACTCGTCGACCGCGGCGTACTGGCCGGAGAGCCCGATCAGGCTGCGGACCTGGTTCGGGTGCTTGAGGACGTCGACGCCGGCCACCGTCGCGCGGCCGGAGTCGGGCTGGAGCAGGGTGGTGAGGACGCGCACGGTGGTGGTCTTGCCGGCACCGTTCGGGCCGAGCAGCCCGAGCACCGTGCCTTCGGGGACGTCGAGGCTGACGCCGTCCAGGGCTCGTACGTCGCCGAATGTCTTGACCAGGTTCTCGGCTTGGATGGCTGGCGCCATGGGCCTGCCTCATCTCCTTGAGGAAAGGACTGGGCTGTGCGATGACGAAATCTGCGGTCTGTCCTACTTTGCCCCCAATGCGGGCGGGCAGGCGAGTCGTTTCCGCGACCACGACGGCAGAACGCGATGTATCGCGAATATGGCAGACGCGATATAACGCGTCAAGAAATTAACCGACCGCCCCCCGGGGTCCCTACCGGGAGACCACGTACCCCGCGCCCCGCAGCTCGCCGAGCACCGCCGCGCAGTGCTCCGGCCCCTTGGTCTCCAGGTGCAGGTCCACCTCCACCTCGGTCAGCCCCAGCTGCGGGTCGACCCGCACGTGCGCCACGTCCAGCACATTGGCGTCCACCCTGGTCAGCACCCCGAGCAGGCCCGCCAGCGCGCCCGGCCGGTCCGCCAGCCGCACCCGCAGCGAGAGGTACCGCCCGGCCGCCGCCAGCCCGTGCCGCAGCACCCGCTGCATCAGCTGCGGGTCGATGTTGCCGCCGGACAGCACCGCCACCACCGGGCCCTCGAAGGAGTCCGGCCGCTCCAGCAGCGCCGCGACCGGAGCCGCCCCGGCCGGCTCCACCACCAGCTTCAGCCGCTCCAGCCCCAGCAGCAGGGCCCGGGACAGCGAGTCCTCGGAGACCGTCCGGACGCCGTCCGCCAGGGTGTTGACGATCTCGAACGGGACGTCCCCCGGCCGGCCGACCATGATCCCGTCCGCCATCGTGGCGAACCGTTCCAGCGAGACCGGCCGGCCCGCCGCCAGCGAGGGCGGGTACGCGGCCGCGGCCGCCGCCTGCACCCCGATCACCCGCACGTCCGGCCGCAGCGGCTTGACCGCCGCCGCGATCCCGGCCAGCAGACCGCCGCCGCCCACGCCGACCAGGACGGTCCGCACCTCGGGGCACTGCTCCAGGATCTCCAGCCCGACGGTGGCCTGCCCGATCACGACGTCCCGGTGGTCGAACGGGTGGATGAACACCGCGCCGCCCGCCTCCGCGTACCGCTGGGCCGCCTGCAGCGTCTCGTCGACGGTCGCCCCGTGCAGCCGCACCTCGGCGCCGTACTCCCGGGTCGCCGCGATCTTCGGCAGCGGCGCGGAGACCGGCATGAAGACGGTCGAGCGCACCCCGAGCAGCGAGGCGGCCAGCGCCACCCCCTGGGCGTGGTTCCCGGCGCTCGCCGCGACCACCCCGCCGGCCCGCTGCACCGGGGAGAGGCCGGCGATCCGCACGTACGCCCCGCGCAGCTTGAACGAACCGGTGCGCTGGAGGTTCTCGCACTTCAGGTGGACCGGCGCGCCGACCAGCGCGGAGAGGTGGCGGCTGCCCTCCATCGGCGTCACCCGGGCGACCCCGGCGAGCATCTTCTGGGCGCCGCGGACATCGTCGAGGGTGATCGGCCAGCTGTGCATGACAGCAGCCTAGAGCGGGATGACACGTGGTCCGGGGACGTCGGCCCTGTTCCCGGGCCCGCCCGGCCCGCGTACGCTGCTGCTCCTGAGCTTCCTCACCGCACGACGATCGTGAGCCGCGATGACGACGACCTCGCCCCAGGCCACCGACCTCACCGACCCCGTGCACACCCAACTGCAGTACCAGCTGGCCGTGTTCGCCCGCCGCATGGAGCAGGTCCGCGGCACCGACGGGGTGGCCGCCCTGGTCCGGGCCGCCTACCTGCTGCTCGAACGGCTGGAGCGGCTGGGCCCCGCCAACGTCAAGGCGCTGGCCGACGCGCTGGGTGTCGAATCCTCCACCGTCACCCGGCAGGTCGCCCCGCTGGTCGCGGCCGGCCTGGTCGGCCGGGTGCAGGACCCGGCCGACCGGCGCGCCGTCCGGCTCGCGCTGACCCCCCTCGGCGCCGGCCGGCTGGCCGAAGTCCGCGCCGGGAGGACCGAGTTGACCCGCCGGCTGGTGGCCGGCTGGCCGCCCGAGGAACAACGCGCGTTCTGCGCCCTGCTGGCCCGCTTCAACCACTCCGTGGAGGAGTACGCCGCGGGGCGGCAGGGCGCCGGCGGCGCGTAGCGCGCGCCGCCGGCGCGCGGCCTCAGCCCAGCGCCTGCTGGAGGTCGGCCAGCAGGTCGTCGATCGACTCGATGCCGACGGAGACGCGCACCAGGTCGGCCGGCACCTCCAGCGCCGAACCGGCCACCGAGGCGTGGGTCATCCGGCCCGGGTGCTCGATCAGCGACTCCACGCCGCCCAGCGACTCACCGAGGGTGAACAGCCGCGCCCGGTTGCAGACCTCGACCGCCGCCTCCTCGCCGCCGTTCACCCGGAACGACACCATGCCGCCGAAGGCCTTCATCTGCTTGGCGGCGATGTCGTGGCCGGGGTGCCCGGGCAGGCCCGGGTACAGCACCTGGCTGACCTTGGGGTGGCCGGCCAGCAGCTCGGCGACCTTCTCCGCGTTCGAGCTGTGCCGGTCCATCCGCACGCCGAGGGTCTTGATGCCGCGCAGCACCAGCCAGGCGTCGAACGGGCCGGAGACCGCGCCCATCGCGTTCTGGTGGTAGGCGACCTCCTCGCCGAGGCCCGCCTCGGCGATCACCAGGGCGCCGCCGACCACGTCCGAGTGGCCGCCCATGTACTTGGTGGTCGAGTGCACGACCACGTCGGCGCCGAGCGCGATCGGCTGCTGGAGGTAGGGGCTGGCGAAGGTGTTGTCGACCACCAGCAGCGCGCCCGCGCCGTGCGCGATGTCGGCCAGCGCGGCCAGGTCGGTGATGCCCAGCAGCGGGTTGGACGGGGTCTCCACCCACACCGCGCGGGTGTTGGGCCGCAGCGCCTCGCGGACGGTCGCGAGGTCCTGGGTGTTGGCCACGGAGAACTCGACGCCCCAGCGGGTCAGCACCTTGGCGAACAGCCGGAAGGTGCCGCCGTAGGCGTCGTTGGGGATCACGATGTGGTCGCCCGGCTTGAGGATCGTGCGCAGCAGGGTGTCCTCGGCGGCGAGGCCGGAGGCGAAGGCGAGGCCGCGGGCGCCGCCCTCCAGCGCGGCGAGGCACTCCTCCAGCGCGGTGCGGGTCGGGTTGGCGCTGCGGCTGTACTCGTAACCGCCCCGCAGGCCGCCCACCCCGTCCTGCTTGTAGGTGGACACCTGGTAGATCGGCGTGACGACGGCCCCGGTCTGGGGGTCTGCTTCCTGACCCGCGTGGATGGCGAGGGTCTCGAAGCCCTGGGGAAGCTGGTGCTCGGTCATGCTCCGAGCGTAGTCGGCGAACCGCCGACCGCCGCCCGGGAGCCGTCGGCGGGTCCGCGGGGCCGCCGACGGGCCCTCGGAATCCCCGGGCGGCCGGCCGCGTTGGAACGTCCGCAACCCTTCCCGATCCGTTGGAGCAGGCCGTGCTGTTCAACCGCCACAAGACCTCGCTCGTCCCCGCCGACCAGGCGCTGCCCGGCCGGGAGACCCCGGCGTTCACGCTGCGTGAGCCGCACACCGTGCTCGGTCATCCGCTGACCGGCCCGTACCCCGACGGCTTCGAGGTCGCGGACTTCGGGCTGGGCTGCTTCTGGGGCGCCGAGCGGACGTTCTGGCGGCTGCCCGGCGTCTGGACGACGCTGGTCGGCTACCAGGGCGGCCACACCCCGAACCCGACGTACGAGGAGGTGTGCAGCGGCCTGACCGGGCACACCGAGGCGGTGCGGGTGGTGTACGACCCCGCGGTGGTCTCCTACGAGCGGCTGCTGAAGACCTTCTGGGAGGCGCACGACCCGACCCAGGGCAACCGCCAGGGCAACGACGTGGGCACCCAGTACCGCTCGGCGGTCTACACCCACTCCCCCGCCCAGGCGGCGGCCGCGACCGCCACCCGGGACGCCTTCCAGCCGGCCCTGACCGCGCTCGGCCTCGGCCCGATCACCACCGAGATCGCCCCGGCCGGCCCGTTCCACCCCGCCGAGCCCTACCACCAGCAGTACCTCTCGGACGCCAAGAACCCGAACGGCTACTGCGGCCTCGGCGGCACCGGTGCCAGCTGCCCGATCGGGGTGGCCCGGACGGGGGCCTGAGGTCCACGGAGCCCGGGGTCCACGGAGGCCCGGGTCCGCTGAGGCCTGAGGTCCGCCGTCACTCAGGGTTCCCGACCCGGGTGTCGGGGGCGCAGACTGGAAGGACCGGTTGGGCGGCCGCGTCACCGTCCCTGGTGGCGGGGCCGCCCCTGTCCCGAGGAGCACCTCATGGCCGGCCTCATCCGCAGGAACTTCGACACCGATCCCGAGGAGATCCGCCCGTTCGAGGCGGACAAGGGCGAGTTGCGCCTGGTGAACCTGGACGGCGGAGCCGTCGGACGGGCGGTGTTCCAGCCCGGCTGGCAGTGGTCCCAGCACATCAAGCCGATCGCCGGGACCGACAGCTGCCAGTCGGCCCACGTCGGCTACGTCGTCTCCGGACGGATGAAGATCGTCATGGACGACGGCGAGGAGAACGAGTTCGGCCCCGGCGACTTCATGGTCTGCCCGCCCGGCCACGACGCCTGGGTGGTCGGCGACGAGCCGGTGGTCGCCCTGGACTGGCAGGGCTTCGGCGAGTACGCCAAGCGTTCCTGAACACCCGCCGGCGGTGTCAGCCCCGCCGGACCTCGTGCATGAAGCACCCGAACTCCACCGCGCGCACGTGCAGCACGGCCACCTGCGGGTCGGCGAGCAGCCGCGCCGCGACCGCCTCGGCGGTGTCCGGCTCGACCAGCTCGCCGCCGAGGATGTGCCCGCGCCGGTCGTAGGCGCGCAGCACCCGCCGACCGCCGTGGAAGCCGTCCGGCCAGCCCGGTCCGGCCGGACCGGCGCACGGGCCGTCGTGCACGAAGACCGGGCCGAGTTCCTCGTACGGTCCGGGCTCGGCCCCGGTCTCGGCGGCCCAGCGCCGCAGCGGCGCGTAGCTCACCAGGGCGATCCGGTCCCCGGCCCGCGCCCTGGTCAGGCAGCAGCGCAGCGGGGCGCCGCCGGTCCCGTCGACCGAGCGCACGGGCGCGCGCCCGGCGTCGTCGCGCACCAGCAGGGCGCCGTGCACCGCGGGGTCGATCGCACGGACGGTCAGGACGGACGGGGTGGTGGAGGTTGTCGTCATGCCTCCACCCTCCCGCCGCGGCGGCCGGGATTCCGGCGGGATTCGGCCGTCGCGTTCGGCGCCCCGCCCGCGGGCCGGCGCGCGGACGGCGCGCCGGCGGTGGCCCGGGAGTCGGGCCGCCCGGGTCGGCCGGAGCCCGCGCCGCGACGGCCGGGGAGCCGGTCGGCCCGTTCGGTAGTCGGCTGGGCACGCCCCGGGAGCACCAGGGTCCGCCCACAACCCCGTGCGCGGTCCCGGGGGCGTCAGATCGCGCTGCCGGCCTTCCAGTCGGCCCAGCCCATGTTCCAGCCGTTGAGGCCGTTGGACGGCGCCACGGTCTTGTCGCCGGAGTTCACGACCTCGACCACGTCGCCGATCATCGAGCTCTTGTAGAACTTGTAGCCGTCCGCGCTCGCGTCCTGGCCGCCCTTGACGTCGCGCAGGCCGACACAGCCGTGGCTGGTGTTCTGGCTGCCGAAGATCGAGGCCGGGGACCAGTAGTTGCCGTGGATGAAGGTGCCGGAGGTGCTGAGCCGCATCGCGTGCGGCACGTCCGGGATGTCGTACTCGCTGCCGAGGCCGACGGTCTGCGAGTTCATCCGGGTCTGCTGGTACTGCTCGGTGATCACCATCCTGCCGCCCCAGGTGCGGTACTCGGGCGAACCGCCGGAGATCGCGTAGACGGCGCTGACCTGGCCGTCCGTGGTGACGGTGAGCTTCTTGGTGGCGAGGTCGGCGACGCTGGTCTGCGCGCGGCCGATGGTGAAGCGGACGTCCTTGGACTGGGTGCCGTAGACGCCCTTCGCCCCCTGGACGTCCTTCAGCCGGAGCTTGACGGTCACCTTGGTGCCCTTGGCCCAGTACTCCCGCGGCCGGAAGTCGAGGCGGGTGCTGGAGAACCAGTGCCCGACGATCTCGACGCCCGGCTCGGCTATCACGGTGATCGCCTGCTGGACGGCCTTGCGGTCGGTGACCGGCTTGCTGAAGTTGATCGAGACCGGCATGCCGACGCCGACGACCGAGCCGTCCTCGGGGGTGAAGTAGCCGACGAAGGTGTTGGCCGGGGTCGCCGTGGTGAAGACGGCGTTGGCGTCGGCCTCCAGCTTCTCCTTGTCGAAGGCGACCGCGGACACCGTGTACTTGGTGCCGCTGGCCGGGGCGGCGGCGGAGGTCCAGACGGTGCCGTCGGCGGACAGCTCGCCGGCCAGCGCCTTGCCGGTGGAGTCGGTGACCTTGACCGTGGTGAGGGCGCCGCCGGCGACGGCGACCCGGACCGGCTCGCTGAAGCTGGCCGCGGTGGCGCCGTCGGCCGGGGTGACGGTGATCACGGCGGCGGAGGTCTTCGGGGTCGGGGTGCTGGTGGCGCTGGGCGTGGGCTGCGCGCCACCGGTGGCCGTACCGCCGGAGCCGCCTGCACCGTTGCCGCCCGAGCCGCCGCTACCGGTGGTGCCGGTGGTGCCGGCGCCGTTGTCGGTGCTCTTGCTGTCGTTGCAGGCCGCCAGCAGCAGGACCGGGGCGCCGATCAGGCCCGCCAGTACGCCACGTCGGCTCCAGCTGCTCCCGGCCGCTCGGCCCTGACCTTCCCGTGCCGTCACGTCGCCCACTCCCTGCTGATCATCCGGGCATTACGGATACAGAAACGCAATCCGTGCGTTCACGGTTCCATCACCAACGGCTTGCGATCGTACGAGACTCCGAAACTCGGCGCCAAATATGGACAAATGCCCGGTCCGCGGACAGCGGACCGGGCATTCACGGGCTGTGACGGGCACGCCCTACTCGGCGGACTCCTCCACCGAGTACTCGTCCCACTCGTCACCCTCCGGGTCGAAGTCGGTCTTCGCCGACTCCCAGGTCGCCGAGGCGAGCTCGACCCCGGGAACGTCGCCGAGCAGCGCCACCGGGTCGATGAAGTGCGCGAGCGAGCCCGACGGGTCCACCTCGATGGCGTCCACGGACTGCGCGCGCTCCTCGTCGTCGAGGTACTCGTCCTCGGCCACCTGCTGGAGGGCCGCCGCCTTGAGGGCGCCCTCGTCGGTGATCTCGGCGATGAGCTCGATGCTGAGCCGGACGTAGCGCGGGCTGTCCTGGTCGGTCGTGTCAGTGCTGGTCATGGCAGTGAGACTACGGGAAGGCAGCAGTGCCGGAAGCACGGAACGCAGCCGGGGCCGGCCCGCCCGAAGGAGGGACCGGCCCCGGCGTCTCCGCCGGGCTCCCCCACCCGGGAGCCGCGGAGACGCGCCAAGCGGCGCGGTTCGCCCGGGGAGCCGCCACACCCTGGCGACGGCCGGAGCCGGGCAGGGGCGGGACGACGGCGTCTCCACGGGCGGGGACACCACCGGCCGGTTCAGGACCGGCCGTCGGGTCCGAGACGGACCGTGCCGCCGGGGAGCCGCTCCCGGTCGGTCACCGCCGTCTCGCTCGGCGTCTTGCCGTGAGCACAACGATGGCGCAGCCGTGTTAAGTCCGTGCTGCACGGAGATGACGCCGGTGTACCAGTTCGCGCGGAAACAGCACCTCCGCCCCGTAGCTCCTCAGCCGCCGGGTCGGGGTCGGCGGCTGACCGGGGGCGGATCCGGCGGACCCCGGCCTCAGTGCCCGGCGCGGCTGCCGGTCAGGAAGCCCAGCAGGTCCTGGCGGGTGACGATGCCCTGCGGCTTGCCCTCCACCAGCACCACCGCGGCGTCGGCCTTCTCCAGCACCGCCATCAGGTTGGTGACGGTCTCGCCCGAGCCGACCACCGGCAGCGGCCTGGACATCACCTTGTCCAGGGTGTCGGTCAGCTGGATGTCGCCCGCGAAGACGCCCTCCAGCAGCAGCTTCTCCACCACCGAGCCGATCACCTCGCCGGCCATGATGTCCGGGTGGCCGGCGCCCGGCGAGACCACCGGCATCTGCGAGACGCCGTACTCGCGCAGCACCCGGACCGCCTCGGCGACCGTCTCGTTGGGGTGCATGTGGACGAACTGCGGGATGCCCTCGTGCTCGATGGCGTCCTTGCGGGCCAGCACCTCGCCGATGTGCGCCTCGTCGGTGGCGGACGGCAGGAAGCCGTAGTCGGCCATCCAGTCGTCGTTGAAGATCTTCGACAGGTAGCCGCGGCCGCCGTCCGGCAGCAGCACCACGACGACGTCGTCCGGGCCGAGCCCGCGGGCCACCTCCAGCGCGGCGACGACCGCCATGCCGCAGGAGCCGCCGACCAGCAGGCCCTCCTCCTTGGCCAGGCGGCGGGTCATCTGGAAGGAGTCCTTGTCGGAGACGGCGACGATCCCGTCCGCGACGGTGCGGTCGTAGGCGGTCGGCCAGAAGTCCTCGCCGACGCCCTCGACCAGGTACGGCCGGCCGGTGCCGCCCGAGTAGACCGAGCCCTCCGGGTCGGCGCCGATCACCTTGACCTTGCCGCCGGAGACCTCCTTCAGGTAGTTGCCGGTGCCGGAGATGGTGCCGCCGGTGCCGACGCCCGCCACGAAGTGGGTGATCCGGCCCTCGGTCTGCTCCCACAGCTCCGGGCCGGTGGAGTGGTAGTGCGAGGCCGGGTTGTCCGGGTTGGAGTACTGGTCCGGCTTCCAGGCGTTCGGGGTCTCACGGACCAGGCGGTCGGAGACGTTGTAGTACGAGTCCGGGTGCTCGGGGGCGACGGCGGTCGGACAGACGACCACCTCGGCGCCGTACGCGCGCAGCGTGTTGATCTTGTCGGTGGAGACCTTGTCGGGGCAGACGAAGATGCACTTGTAGCCCTTCTGCTGGGCCACGATCGCCAGGCCGACGCCGGTGTTGCCGGAGGTCGGCTCGACGATGGTGCCGCCCGGCTTGAGGGCGCCGGAGGCCTCGGCGGCCTCGATCATGCGCATCGCGATGCGGTCCTTCACCGAGCCACCGGGGTTGAAGTACTCGACCTTGGCGAGCACGGTGGCGCTGATCCCCTCGGTGACCTTGTTCAGCTTGACCAGCGGGGTGTTGCCGACCAGGTCGATGATCGAGTTGTGGTACCGCACGGGGGGTCCTCCCGGTCTGTGGGCATGCAGGGGCGCTTTCGGTACTGCAAAGCCTAGGCCGTACCACGCGCCCCGGAGGGCCCTCGCGCCCCACGAACGGACCACCCCCGTCGTAGGCCGGGGCGATCGCGGGTACTAGGGGTGTACACGCATCGGGAGCGGCCCTTCACCGGGCGGCACGAGGACCCGAAGGGGGCACCGGATGTCGACGGCACAGGAGTCACGGGCCCGGGTGGCCCGCCGGATCGCCACCGCGGCGGCGTACGGCGGCGGCGGGCTCGGGGTGCTGGGCGTGGGCCTGGTGGGCCTGCTGCTGACCGAGAGCAAACTCGCGATCCAGGCCATCGGCATCCTGGAGAGCGCCCCGCCGAAGGCCGACGGCGTCTACGGCGAGGCCTTCGCCGACACCGCCGCCGCCCCGCAGCCGCCGCTGGTGCTGGCCTTCCTCGGCGACTCCACGGCGGCCGGCCTGGGCGTGCTGCGGGCCCGCGAGACGCCCGGCGCGCTGCTCGCCGCCGGGCTCGCCTCGGTCGCCGAGCGCCCGGTCCGGCTGGTCAACGTGGCGTTCTCCGGCGGCCGCTCCGCCGACCTCGCGGGCCAGCTGGACCAGGCCCTGGCGCACCGCCCCGACGTCGCCGTGATCATGGTCGGCGCCAATGACGTGACCCGGCACAGCCCGGCCCAGCTCGCCGTGCGCCAGCTCGGCGAGACGGTCGCCGCGCTGCGCGCCGTCGGCTGCCAGGTGGTGGTCGGCACCTGCCCCGACCTCGGCACGATCAAGCCGGTCCGCCCGCCGCTGCGCTGGGTGGCCCGCCGGCTGAGCCGTCAGCTGGCCGCCGCACAGACCATCGCGGTGGTGGAGGCGGGCGGCCGGACGGTCTCGCTCGGCTCGCTGCTCGGGCCGGAGTTCGCGGCCCGGCCGGAGATGTTCGCCGCCGACCGCTACCACCCCTCGGCCCAGGGCTACGCGACGGCCGCGATGGCCGTGCTGCCCTCGGTCTGCGCCGTACTGGGCCTCTGGCCGCAGGAGGAGCGTCCGGACGGGCCGGTCCCGGGCGAGGCGGTGCTGCCGGTGGCGGTGGCCGCGGCGGCCGCGGCCGGACGCTCCGGCTCCGAGGTGGCGGCGGTCGGCGGCGAGCCGGGCGCGGCCGGGCGCTGGGCGCTGCTGCGCCACCGGCTGCGGGTCGGCCTGCCGGGCTCCGGAGCCTCCGCGGAGCCCCGCGCGGGAGGCCGCCCGACCGGGGGGAACACGTCGGCCAGCTCACACGCCGGGGCGGATGACGGCTGACCTACCAGACGGTAACTTTCCTCCCGGACGCCTGTCCGCCGCCACTCAGCGAGGAGCCCGCCATGCCCGAAGCCGTCATCGTCAGCGCCACCCGTTCGCCGATCGGCCGGGCCTTCAAGGGCTCGCTGAAGGACGTCCGCCCGGACGACCTGACCGCGCACGTCATCCGGGCCGCGCTGGCCGAGGTGCCGCAGCTCGACCCGCGCGAGATCGACGACCTGATGCTCGGCTGCGGCCTGCCCGGCGGCGAGCAGGGCCACAACCTGGCCCGCATCGTGGCCGTGCAGATGGGCATGGACTACCTGCCCGGCGCCACCGTCACCCGCTACTGCTCCTCCTCGCTCCAGACCACGCGGATGGCCCTGCACGCGATCAAGGCCGGCGAGGGCGACGTCTTCGTCTCGGCCGGCGTGGAGACCGTCTCGCGCAGCGTCCACGGCACCTCGGACGGCCTGCCGGGCACCACGAACCCGCTGTTCGCCGACGCACAGGCGCGCACCGCCAAGCGCGCGGAGGAGGGTGGCGGGGAGTGGCACGACCCGCGCGAGGACGGGCTGCTGCCGGACGCCTACATCGCGATGGGCCAGACCGCCGAGAACCTGGCGGCGCTCAAGGGGATCACCCGCGCCGAGCAGGACGAGTTCGGCGTGCGCTCGCAGAACCTCGCCGAGGCCGCCATCGAGGCGGGCTTCTGGGAGCGCGAGATCACCCCGGTCACGCTGCCCGACGGCACCGTGGTCAGCAAGGACGACGGACCGCGCGCGGGCGTCACGCTGGAGGGCGTCTCCGGCCTGAAGCCGGTGTTCCGCCCGGACGGCACGGTGACCGCCGGTAACTGCTGCCCGCTGAACGACGGCGCCGCCGCGCTGGTCGTCATGTCCGACACCAAGGCCCGCGAGCTGGGCATCACCCCGCTCGCCCGGGTGGTCTCCACCGGTGTCAGCGCGCTCTCCCCCGAGATCATGGGCTACGGCCCGGTCGAGGCCTCGAAGCAGGCGCTCAAGCGGGCCGGCCTGGGCATCGGCGACATCGACCTGGTCGAGATCAACGAGGCCTTCGCCGCCCAGGTGATCCCGTCCTACCGCGACCTCGGCGTCGACCTGGACCGGCTGAACGTCAACGGCGGCGCGATCGCGGTCGGCCACCCCTTCGGCATGACCGGCGCCCGGATCACCACCACCCTGATCAACTCCCTGCAGTGGCACGACAAGCAGTTCGGCCTGGAGACCATGTGCGTCGGCGGCGGCCAGGGCATGGCGATGGTCATCGAGCGGCTCAGCTGACCCGCGCCTCCAGGTCAACCCCGAAGGGTCCAGACCACCCGTTTGGAGTGACGCAGCGTAATTGAGGGCCGGATCACACCGAGAGGTCGATCCGGCCCTCTTTTCTTTCATTTCCGGACCGGAAATCGACGGTGCGGAGCGGATCAACTCCGCAGCGTAGAGCGGGACTACCTAACAATTTGGGGACAAGAGCGAAAGTCACTGACAAAGTGGACATTCGCCACTGCGGTAACACGGCCGGATGCGGCACTGTGGAGGCGTAACCCCGTTCCGCTCCTCGCTAGGAGTACGTTCCGTGAGCGCCGTCTACACCATCCTGCTGCTGATCCTGATCGCCGTGTCGACCGCCGTGCTGCTCCACCTCCGGGGAATCTCCCGCCGGCTGGACGCGCGGGCCACCGCCGCCCCGGCCGTCGACGAGGCGGCGATACGCCGGGCCGTCGCCGAGGCGCTGGCCGCCGACCGCGAGCGGGAGATCACCGAGGCCCGGGCGTTCTGGGCCGAGCAGGAGGCCCGCGCGGCCGAGGACGCGCCGCTGTTCGACTCCCCCTTCGCCGGGGTCTTCAACACCACCGAGGAGTGGCCGCTCTTCTTCCCCCGCCCGACCGGTCCGAGCGAGGCGGCCGACAACGCGGGCACCATGGACCCGGAGTTCGGCGAGGCGCTGCGCTCCGCCCTGGAGGACCTGATCAACGAGGGCGGCGTCCACCCGGCCGAGCCCGGCACCGAGGGCGGCGCGCCGCTGCGCCCCGGCCACCCGGCCGGCGCCCCGGTCGCCGAGCCCACCGGTGACGCCCGGGCGCGTCGCGAGGCCGACCTGCTGGCCACCGGCCTGGAGGCCGGACTGCTGGACGCCGAGTCGGCCGTCGAGGAGGCCCCGGTCGTCGCGCCCGACCCGCGCCGCCACCCCTCGCACCCCGACTTCGTCCCCAGCCAGACGCCGTCCCGGGAGTGGACCGACACCCGGCTGACCGCGCTCGCCGAGGAGGGCGTCGCGCTGATCGACGTCCGCCCCGGCCCGCTCGGCACCCTGGACGTCTACGCCTTCGCCGACGGCACCACGCTCTGCGTGGCCCCGGGCGACCGCGAGGCCGCGTACCGGCTGATCGACGCCGTCCGGGCCGGCGAGAACGTCCGGCTGCTCGGCGGCTCCCGGTTCTCCGGTTCCTACTCGCTGACCTTCTCCACCGACGAGGACACCGTGTACGTGCTCGCCGACCGGGTGGTGGCCAGCATCTGACCCGACCAGCGGACGGGCCCCGGGGCCGAGCGGATCAAGGGGTTACCGATCCGGTCGGCCCCTCGCCTTTCCCGTGCCGGGTACCGGGAGCCGGGTACCGGGGGGGTCAGACGGCCGCCGTGGTCTCCGCGAGCCACCGCAGGGCGTGCGCCCGCACCACGTCCGCCGTCGCCGGTCCGTCCGGCAGCGCCACCGCGGCGCCCCCCGGCAGTGCGGCCAGCGCCGCCGCCAGGTCGTGCCCGACCACCGCGAGCTGGTCGCCGACGGCGAACGCCCCGGCGTCCGGCAGTTCGTGCGCCGTCCCGCCGCCGTCCCCGCCGTCCGCACGCGCCGCCTCGGCGGCCTGCGCCGCGGCCGCCAGCCGGCGGGCCAGTGCCAGCCCGGCCGCCGCCCGCGAGGGGTGCCCGGGGACGGCGCCCAGCAGCCGGCTCTGCGGCATCGCGCGGAACCGGTCCGCCAGCGCGTCGACGGCTGTCACCAGGGTGTTCTCATCGGGCGTCTCGGACATGCCGCGAGCATACGGGGCCCGGACGCGGAAAGCCGCCGGGCCCCGGAGCGGTCGGCTCCGGGG
>NZ_JBHVER010000123.1:0-24254 GCF_042802195.1 Kitasatospora sp. NPDC057500
ACCGGGTACCGACCGGTCCGGCGCGGGCGGGGCCGCACTGACCTGCGGTCACCGCGGCCGTCGACGGCCGCCCGTCCCGGGCCCGGCCCCGCTCGGGGCGAGCGGGGGGAGGAAGTTCCTCAAGTGACCCGGGAGGGCGACGACTTCGCGCCGGCCACGGCCCGCCGCCACCGAAGGCCCGCCCGCCCTTGACGGTGGCGGGCCGCATCCACCATGGTGTGGTCCACTCCCTCGCACTGCTGCCCCATCATCGGCACTCCCCCACCCGGAGACGGCATGCGTGCACCCGCCCCACCCCGCCCCGCCCGCCGGAACAGACGCGGCCGTCTGCCCGTCGGCCTCACCGTCGCCGCGCTCACCGCGGCGGCCTCCGCCGTCGGCCTGGCCGGCTCGTCGGCGAACCCGCTCCCGCGGGTCGACCTGATCCTCAACGGGGCGTTCGACTCCTACCCGTGGATCTGGTCCTGCGAATCGAACGTCTCGGCCAGCTCCATCCCGCACGACCACTACGTGACCGGCCACCCCACGGCCGACAGCAACGCGCGGTGCTCGCAGCGGGTACGGGTCCAGCCCAACTCGACCTACACGCTGTCCACCACGGTCCGCGGCCCGTACGCCTTCGTCGGCGTCAGCGGCGCGGCCGGCGAGAACGCCTCCACCTGGTCGGGCCGGAGCAGTTGGAACGACCTGTCGGTGCAGGTCACCACCGGGCCGGACACCACCCAGCTCACCGTGTACTTCCACGGCTGGTACGAACAGGCGGCCTACGACGTGCGGCGGGTGTCCTTCATCGGCCCCGGGTACCAGCCGAGCCCGTGCGGTGAACCGGACAGCCCGTCGCCGACCGCGACCGGCAGCTCCGCGACCCCCTCGCCGACCCCCACCTGCTGGCGCACGTACATCCCCTGACGGCCGCCCCCGACCATCGGGGCACCCCCACATCGGAGTAAGCCATGCGCTCTTCCCGTCCCCGCCATGCCCACGGTGCCGGCCCGCTGGGCGCCGGCCTCGGCGCCCTCGTCCTGGCCGGAGCCGCCGCGCTCGTCGCCAACGGCTCCGCCAGCGCCCAGCCCGCGCCGCTGGAGTGGATCAGGAACGGTGACTTCCGCGGCCCGCTCGCCCAGGGCTGGCTCTGCCACGGCGAGTTCGTCCAGACCGAGCAGGGCGTCGAGGGCCGCCCCAGCGGCCAGGACTACGCCGGCTGTTCGCAGACGGTCACGGTCGTGCCCGGCACCAGGTACTCCTTCTCGGCCTACATGTCCGGCCCGTACACCTTCGCCACCATCTCCGACCCCGGGACGGGCACCGGCGACGTGATCCTCTGGGACAACGGGCCGGAGCTGAAGTCCCTGGCCACGACCCTTCTCATCGGCGACAACGTCCACCAGGTGACCGTCACCTTCCACGGCTGGTACGGACAGGGCCCCTACCGGGTCAGCCGCGTCTCGATGATCGGGCCGATGTACCCCAACAACTGCCCCACGCCCACCCCGGGTTCACCCGCGCCGACCTCGACCCAGCCCTGCATGCCCCGGCCGACCACACCCCCGAGCAGCCCCGGCGTCCCCACCCCCACGCCCACCGGAGCCTGAGAGCCCCGCCGGGACCGCGCGTGCGACCTCCGTCAGCGCAGCAAGGCCTCCAGGAAGTCGCCGCCGAGCCGGGTGACGACCGCGAGGTCGAGCTGGTGCAGGACGTAGCGGCCCCGGCGCTGGGTGATGAGCAGCCCGGCCTTGCGCAGCACGGCCAGGTGGCGGGAGACCTCCGGGGCGGTGATGCCGTACGCGTCGGCCAGCTCGTTCGTCGAGTACACGCCGCGCGCGAGGTTGCGGCACAGCCGCATCCTCATCGGGTGGGTCAGCGCTTCCAGGCGCAGCGCGACCGTCTCCCCGGACTCGGTGCCGCCCACGTCGTGGGCGGCCACCGGGTACTGGATGACGGGCTGCCAGCCGGGCGCGTAGATGACGAAGAGGTGGGGCCAGCCGAAGACGCTCGGCAGCAGGGTGAGATCGGTGCCGCGGGCCTCGGTGCGGCCGTGCACCAGCTTGTCGGCGACGATCCGGCCGCCGTGCTCGTCCTCCTCCAGGCTCAGCGCCGGCGAGGCCGCCGTGAGCGCCTGCGCCAGGCCCTTGCGGCGCAGCAGCTCGGTCTTGTCGCGGGCGTCGGCGGCGAGCCGGACGCGGACCCGGTGCCAGGTGTCGGCGAAGAACGCCCGGTCGCAGTCCTCCAGGAGGCGTCGTATCCAGGCGCGGGTGGCGGCGGGGTCGGCGAGCATCCGTTCGACGAACGCCGCCTGGCGCGGGCCGCGCGCGGCGGCCAGGTCGAGTGCGCGCCGCCGCGACCACGCGTCGACCAGCGGTGACGGCAGGCCCTTGGGGTAGTGGCTGGTGCTGCACGAGATCTCCAGGGCCGCCCCGACGAACCTCTCGTCGTCCATGCGGTCGAGGTCGTCCAGCTCCTCGGCGAGGGTCTCCCGGGGCCTGGCCGGCAGCAGGAAGTCGGAGCGGGTCGAGCGCCACATGAAGTCGGCCTCCAGCAGGCGGTCGGCCAGCTCGGGCCGGAGCGCGGCGGAGGTCGCCGTCGTCCACGCGTGCAGCCGGGCGTGGTGAGCGGGCTCGGCCAGCGCGTGCAGCGCGTTGCCGAGTTCGGCCAGCGGCGAGGGCTGGAAGAGGATCCGCTCGTGCGGCAGTCCGGTGATGTCGATGGTCACGCTCACCCCCCTATGATGCCGGGCCGGGCGGGCGGGGCCGCTGCGCCGATTGACGAGGGCCGTCAATCCACGGGACCCGCGGGTCGGCCGCGGTGCACGGTGGGTGCATGAACGCGCTGCACCAGCACCTCCTCGACAGCTACCGGGCCGCCCAGCACGGCGAGCCGGCCCCGCCCGGCCCCGGTACCCAGGACGTCGCGGCGCTGCGGGCCGCCCGCGACCACCGCCGCTTCGAAGCCGTCCTCGCCGGCCGCCCGGCCACCGGGCGCCTGCGCCTGGCCCTCCGGCTCGCTCTGCGCCGTCGGCAGCGGGCCGGGGTCTAGGCCCTCTCTTTCGGATCACCTCGGATCAGTGGGCGTCGTTGGAGGGCGTGCATCGGCGGTGCGGAGGTGGGGGCACCTCCCGGCCGAAGGCTGGGGGCGGAGTCCAAGCGGTGGGGGCACCTCCCGGCCGCCAGGCTGGGGGCCATCCGCGACCGACGACAAGCCGGCGTGGGGGTACCTCCCGGCCGAAGGCTGGGGGCGTGCGTGCTCCGGCGGCGACCGCCTGGCGTGATCCGAAAGAGAGGGCCTAACCCTGCGCGACGCTCGGGCGGCCGGTGGCCGGGTCCACCGCGTAGACCGTGACCGTCCTGTCCGTGGTCACCGTGATCCGGTGGGGGCCGGTCCACTCGGCGCTCTCGAAGTAGCCGCGCGGGTCGCTCTCGTCCCATTCGCCCAGGTCCCAGTGGCGGGCGGACCAGCCGGTGCCGGTGAGCAGCTCCACGTGGTGGACCGGGTCGATCGAGAAGGCGGTGTCGGTGACGGTCAGCACGTGGTCCGGGCGGTCCGGGGCGGCCTTGCGCTCGACCGCCCGGCCGTCGCCGCCGAACAGGGACGCCATGAAGACGACCGCGGCGCCGGCGGCGACCAGGGGCATCAGCAGGGCCGCGCAGCCGACCCGCGACCGCCGGGTGCGGAACTCGAACCCGATCACCATCGAGGCGACGGTCAGCGCGACGGCGGATCCGAGCAGCGCCACCGGGTGGTCGAGCAGACGCTGGACCTCCACCAGTCCGCCCGAGCGGGAGGCGTGCAGGCCCGGCAGGTAGACCAGCACCGCCAGCAGGGCCAGGCCCCTGAGCCACCACACGATCCGGCTGCGCCGCCGCTCCGCCATCCGCCCCCCTCGGTGATCGTTCGCGCGGACTCTACCAAGCCCCCTCCCCCGCCCGGGCGGGTGGTGTCAGGGGTGACCGGTGGGGACGCGGATGGCGAGGATGGCCATGTCGTCGTGGCCGTCGCTGGGGTGGTGGTCGGCGAGGACGTGGACGAGGTCGTCCAGGGGTCGGGTGGCGTGGGCGGCGGCGAGGGCGGCGAGGGTGTCCAGGCCCTCGTCGATGGAGCGCTCGGGGTGTTCGACCAGGCCGTCGGTGAACAGCACGACGGTGCTGCCGGCGGGCAGCGGGTGGGTGTGGTCGGGGCGTGGGATCTCGGGGTCGACGCCCAGCGGGATGCCGGGTTCGCCCTGGACGTACCGGGCGCGGCCGTCGGGGGTGAGGACGAGGGGCGGCGGGTGGCCGGCGGTGCTCCAGTGGAGGGTCCAGCCGTCGGCGGAGGGTTCGATCCGGGCCAGGCACGCGGTGGTGACGGGCAGGTCGGTGATGGCGCCCACGGTGTGGTCGAGCTGGGTCAGCACCGAGCTGGGCGGGGACCTGCGGTCGTAGAGCAGCGCGCGGAGCATGTTGCGGGCCTGCGCCATCGCGGCGGCGGCGTGCAGGTCGTGGCCGACCACGTCGCCGATGACGGCCACGCAGGCCCGGTCGGGCAGGACGGCGGCGTCGTACCAGTCGCCGCCGACGCCGGCCGGTTCGGCGGCGGTGCGGTAGACCGCGGCCCCGTCGAACGGGCCCAGCTCCGGCAGGGTGGGCAGCAGCAGCCGCTGGAACTGCTCAGCGCTGTCGCGCATGTAGCCGAACAGGCGGGCGTTCTCGATGGCGATGCCGGCCGCGCCGGCCAGGGCGCGGACGATCTCCTCGTCGTCCTCGTCGAAGGGCAGGCCGTCGATGCGCTCGGCGAGGTAGAGGTCGCCGTAGATCTCGCCGCGGACGGTGATCGCCACGCCGAGCAGCGTCCGCATCGGCGGATGGCCGGGCGGGAAGCCCACCGACGACGGGTGGGAGGGGATGTCGTCCACCCGCAGCGGCCCGGGGTGGCGGATCAGGTGGCCGAGCACCCCGCGCCCGTGCGGGAAGTCGATCCCGGCGAGGGCCGCGTACTCCTCCTCCGTCAGGCCGGCGGTGACGAACTGCTCCAGCCGGTCGCCGGAGGGGGCGAGGACGCCGAGCGCACCGTAGTGGGCGCCGGCCAGGTCCATGGCCGTGGTGACGATCCGGTGCAGCACCACGGGCAGGTCCAGGTCGCCGCCGATCGCCAGCACCGCCGACAGCAGCCCCTGGAGCCGGTTCTTCGCCCTGGCCAGGGCGCGCAGCTGGACGGCGACGCCCTCCAGCTGCTCCCCCAGGTCCAGCCGGAGCTCCGGCCGCTCCCCCTCGCCCGGTGCGCCGGTCGGCTGCACGTCGGAATTCACGCCATCACCTCGTTCGTCACCACCGGACCAACGCTACGCACGAGACGGCCGCCCGGCCGGGAGCACTCGTCCGGGCGGCCCAAGATGCTGCTGCGCGGGCTACCCGGCCCGGAGTTCCGCCTCGCGGGCCGCCAGCGCGAGGGTGAGGACCTGGTCCCGGTACGGGTTGCGGGGGTCCAGGGCCAGGGCCGTCGCGACCGCCTCCTCCAGCAGGGCCAGGCGGGCCTTCGGCAGCCCGCCCACCTCCGGGAACCGGGTCGCTTCGACCAGTACCCGGGCCAGCTTCGATCCGTACACCTCGGGAGAGACCTGGGTCAGCACCCGGTAGGCCCAGAGCCCGCGCGGTCCCCGCAGCACCCGCCGGTCCGTGCTGAGCAGCAGCATCCTCGCCCGCAGTACCGCATCCTGATTCACCGTGAACCCCCTTCGTTCCGTCGCCACGCCACCTCCCGCGCGGCCGCGCAGGGCAGCACGACGTACGTGCCGGCGCCCGCGAGCAGGCGACGGCACGGGGCCGGGAGAGTGGATGACGTCGAGTCTGCGGGCGGCGGAGCTGCTGGACAAGGGCGATCCGCTGTGCTTCCGGTCCTACCGGCAGGGCCTCTGACGAGGCATGATGGAGTCGACGCTCGCCGGCGGGCGTGCCGGGTGGCCGGGGACGCCGATTCGGTGCGGGGCGCGGGCGGGAAGGATTCCTCCGACCGCGTCGTCACGCTGAGGAGGTCCATCGTGCGCAGGGATTCGAGGACGACCGCCCAGAAGGGGCACCCGTTCGGCCGTCAGCCCTCGGGCGGGCTGGCGGACGTGCTGTGGGACTGGTCGAAGTCCGGGACCCGGACCGCCGTGCGCAACCGGCTGCTGCGCCGGCTGCCCGGGGTCGGGACGGCGTCCGCGTACCGGTTCGGGCTGGTCGAGCGGCCGCACTACGCGTACGGCGTGCGGCGGGCCACCGAGTCGGCGGCGCGGCTGGGGCACCGGGGCGTGACGGTGGTGGAGTTCGGCGTGGCGGGCGGCAACGGGCTGCTGGCGCTCGCCGAGCACGCCCGGTACTACGCCGCCGCCACCGGGGTGGCGGTGCGGGTGGTCGGTTTCGACAGCGGGGCGGGGCTGCCGGCCGCCAAGGACCCCCGGGACCTTCCGTACCTGTTCGCGCCCGGCTACTACACGATGGACCACGACCGGCTGCGGGCCCGGCTGGGAGCGGCCGAGCTGGTGATCGGCGACCTCGACCGGACGCTGCCCGACTACCTGGACTCGCACGCCGAGGTGCTCAAGGGTCATCCGGTCGGCTTCGTCGCCCTCGACCTGGACTACTGCTCCTCGACGGCGACGGCCCTCGGCCTGTTCCGCAGCCCGGAGCACGGGCACCTGCTGCCGAGGGTCACCTGCTACCTCGACGACCTGCCGGGGACCATCGAGCGGATCGGCGAGGCCGCCGCGGTCGCCGACTTCAACGCCGCCCGTCCCGACCGGGCGATCGGCCGGGTCCTGGGCCTGCGGGCGTTCACCCCGTTCGACCCGCCGTGGGCCGACCAGATCTACGTCCACCACCGGTTGGACCACCCGGACTACGGCCGGCTGGAGGCCGGTGCCACCGGCGACCAGCTCCCCCTGGACCCGCCTCGGCGGCGGCGCGGCCGCTGAGACGGGGCCGGACGGGTCGGCCACGGCCCGTCCGGCTCGGGCACCGGTCGTGTCGCGGACCGGCGGCCGCCCGGCCGGTCCGGTGAGGTGCAGCAGCCGGATCGCGGCGGGTGGGGGACGGGCCTCAGGGACGGGGGGAGGGCTGGTTCTGGACGCGTCCCTGGAGGGCCTTGGAGAGTTCCGCGACGCAGGCGGCGAGTTGTTCGGTCGTCAGCCGGCCGGGGTCGTCGCCGCAGCCGGCCGCCGGTGCGGCGGGTTCCGGTGCAGCGGGCCCTGTGGAAGGAGTCGGGGTGGGGGCCGGGGACGGCCGGCCGCCCGGTGCGGTGATGCTGCCGTTCAGCGACACCAGGTTGGGCGTCACCGTGGCGTCGCCCGACAGGTCGATGTAGTCCTGGGTCTGGCCGTTGAAGTCCACGAAGCCGCGCCACATGTCCCGGCCGTACGGGATGATCTCCTGGAGGGCGCCGCCCTTCCCGGTGCTGATGGCGATCCCGGTCTGCTGCGCCATGTACGACACCATCCGGCTGGCCAGCACGTCCAGGTTCACCGACGGGGCGTCGTCGCCGCGCACGTAGACGTGCAGGTCGTTGAGGCCGCCGCCGGCGCGGTCGGCCTGGAGCACCGCGAACGCCACCACCAGCTGCGAGGAGCTCTCGCGCGGCACCAGCGGTGTGACGTAGTACAGGTGGCCGTCCGCCTTCGAGCGCAGCAGGAACTCGCCCGGGTTGGTGGCGTTGGTCGCCGCCGAGGTGTGCGCGTAGCCGAAGCCGCGCGAGTCCTTGGCGCCGCGCCCGCCGAGCCACTGCACCTCGTGGATCTGCGAGCGGACCACCGACGTCGCGTACACCGCCACCGGCAGTTCGCCCGGGGCCACGGTCGCCCGGTGGGTCACGTCCGGGCGCCCGTCCGGGGAGCCGCGCAGCACCAGGACCCCGGCCGGCTCCAGCACCGTGCGCTGCCGGAAGCCGATCTGGCGTGCCACCGAGATCACCACCACCGGCCGGGCGGTGCGGGGGTCGGCGCCCTCGCAGTAGCCCTGGATGTCGTTGTCGCCGTAGACCAGCTCCGGGAAGCGCTCGGCCAGCAGGTTGCGCAGGCTGACGGCCCCCGTCCCGGCGAAGGCCCGGCCGAAGGCGTGGCCACCCCGGAAGACGCAGGTGGTCACCGAGTTCGAGCGGCCGTCCCAGACGGCGACGCCCTCCATCGGCTGCTCGCCGGAGCCGTCCAGGACCGCCGTCCACACCCCGCCGCCCTTCGCCGCGTCGGGCAGGTAGTGCAGGCTGCGGCCCAGCAGGTGGGTGCCGGAGGTCAGGCCGGCGCTGTCGGTGAGCGCCTTGGTCGCCGCCGCGTAGGAGGCGGTGCGCGCCTCGAAGTCGAAGTCCGGCATCGGCGCGGTCTTCACGCAGGCCGGCACGTCCGCCGTGCCCACCAGGTCGCAGCGGCGGCCGTCGCCCGGACGGGTGCGCTCGGTCACCGGCAGCACCGAGCGCGGTGTGCCCGCGCCGGCGGCCGGGACGTCGAGCACGGTCGCCGCCGCGTAGAAGCGGCCCGCGTCCTTGTCGTCGTCCCAGACTCCGGTGCCCGCCCGCACCAGCGAGCCGGCCACGGCCAGCACCACCACGGCCAGGGTCAGCCGCACCTTCCAGCCGCGGAGGCCCACCCCGGCCTCCTCCGCGACGACCACCACCACCCACACCGTGCCGCACAGCCCCGCGGCGACCCAGAACCAGAACAGCGGCGCCGCGTCCAGCGGGCCGCCGTGCGGGAAGAACTCCCGCCGGATCAGCAGCGCATAGCTCTGGTCCTGCTGGCCGAACCCGCCGAACGCGAAGTGCTTGAACAGCCGGACCACGACCGCGAGCAGCGGCATCCACAGCCACCAGACGGCCAGTGCCAGCGCTCCTCGGCGCGCCGCACGAACACCACGACTCATCACGCCCCCCAGTTCCGCGCCCCGCCACCGCCCGCTCCCCCGGTGCCCGCTGGGGCCTCTGCCCCGTCCATTCCCGCCCGGCCGGCCCGGCAAGCCTCACGGGCGGGCCGGGCCGGCGGACCGGCGGCGCTCAGAGCTCGGGGTCGGCCGGGGACCAGGCCCTGCCGTCGTGGAAGTAGGCGGGCGCGTTGCGGACGGCGGTGGTGCGGAAGGGACGGCCGTGGTCGTCCACACGGAGCCGGCCCTGGCGGTCGCCGCTGCTCCAGACCAGGTCAAGGTACCAGGTGACGTCCTGGGAGGCGGTGCCGGCGTCGATGTTGAGGACCTGCGGGTCGGTCGCGGAGACCCGGTAGGGGAAGTTCGACGTGGCGGGCCCGCCCGTGTCGTCCAGGCCCGGCACCGGGGTGACGCGGGGCGCGGACGAGTCGAGGTCCACCGCGAAGGCCGCCGGGGTGAGGGCTCCGCCGCAGCCGGAACCGGGGGTGTAGGCGTTGCCCTTGGGGGCCGGGCGGGTGCTGACGACCTGGACGTACGCGGCGTGCAGGACGACCGGGGTGGCGTCGGCGCCCTGGGCGGTCAGTTGCAGGCGCAGGTGTCCGCCGGGGATGCCCTGCTGGGCGGCGGCCCAGCCGTCGACGTCCGCGGGGTTGTCCGGCGGCGCGGCCACCTGGCCCGGGGTACGGGTGGAGAGGAACCACTGGCCGCAGGGGCTGCCCCAGTTGTCGGTCAGGACGTTGACGTGGAACGGCGCCGGGGTGTCCTCGACCGGGGCCGGGGCGGCGCTCGACGGTGTGCTGCTCGGGCTCGGTTCCGGGGTCGGGGACGAGGGCGGCGGCGGGGTGGGTGTGGCGGACGGCGCGGGCGCGGCGTCGGGGGCCGCGGGCGGGAGGGCGGCGGGTTCGCCCCGGCCGTACAGGACGAACGCCGACACGGCGGTGACCAGGACGACCGCCAGCACGGCACCGAGCAGCGCACTGACGCGGCGTCGGGCGGTCGGCGCGGGCGCGGTGGCCCGGGCGGCCGGCGCGGTCGCGGTGGCCCGGGCGGCCGGCGCGGTCGCGGTGGAGGGGGACGGCGGTGGCACCGGTGCCGGAGGCACGGCGGCCGGCCGGGGCCTGGTCGCCGTCGTGCCGCTCTCCCGGCGCCGCGCCGCGTCCGCCACGATCCAGCACCGGTGCAGTTCGACGAGTTCCTCGTCGCTCGCCCCGCAGGCGCGGGCGAACCGCTCCACCGGTGCGTACTCGGTCGGGACCGCGGCGCCGTTGCAGTAGCGGTGCAGGGTGGAGGTGCCGGTGTGCAGCCGGGTCGCGAGCACCCCGTAACTGTGGCCCGAACGTTCCTTCAGCGCCCGCAGCTTCCCGGCGAACTCGTCGGTTTCCACTCCCACCAGGACTCCCCCGCACCACGGCCCCGGCCCGGCCTCCCGCCGAACCCGCAGCTCACGCTACCGGCAGCCGGTCCACGATCCCCAATCGCGGGTCCGTTCGGGCAACGTCCGGGCCGGTCCGGAACCGGGCCCCGACTTGACGGAACTTGCCAACCCCGGGCGTCACACGCGCCAACCGTTGACCGGAGCATGACGTCATGTGAGGGTTCGAGCACCCGAGCGCGGACGGCCCGCACGGCCGTCCCCACACACGGCCCTGCGGTGTGCCACCAGCCACTCCCTCCGCGGTCGAGGACCCCCACACGCTAGGAGCCTCGATGAAACGCAGTGCCACCGCAGGCCGGTTGCTGACCGCCGCGACCACGCTGACCGTGCTGGCCGGCACCATCGCCGCCACCGCGGGCCCGGCCGCCGCCGCGCCCGTCCCCGCCCCGCCCAGCGGGCAGGCCGCCGCCGTGCAGGCCGCCGACGCCGCGGTCGCCGGCGGCGTGAACGCCCTGGCCAAGGGCTCGGACGAGACCTTTGAGCGCACCAACGTCACCCCCTGGGTCGGCGGTCTCTACTCGGTCGCCTACGAGCGCACCTACAAGGGCCTGCCGGTGGTCGGCGGCGACGCCGTCGTGCTCGCGGACTCCCAGGGCCAGGTCCACGGCCTGCAGTCCGCCGCCACCGGCGCGGTCGGGGGCGCCACCACCGCCCGGATCAGCGCCCAGAAGGCCGAGAAGACCGCGCGCACCAAGCTCGCCACCGTCGACTCCGTCGAGTCCCGCCGCCTCGTCGTGCGCGTCAAGGACGGCGGCAGCGGCCGGCTCGCCTGGGAGACCGTGCTCACCGGCCGCACCGCCGACGCCCCCAGCCGTCTGCACGTCTTCGTCGACGCCACCACGGGCGAGGTCATCGACAGCTACGACGACGTCCGGGCCGGAACGCTCAACAGCAAGTGGAACGGCCCCTCGCCGAGCATCAACACCACGGGCTCCGGCAGCTCCTTCTCGCTGCGCGACCCCAGCCGCCCCGGCCTGAGCTGCGCCGACAACGCCACCGGCCAGGTGTTCACCAAGTCCTCCGACACCTGGGGCAACGGCAGCGCCACCAGCAAGGAGACCGGCTGCGGCGACGTGTTCTTCGCGGCGCAGAAGGAATGGGACATGCTCCGCGACTGGCTGGGTCGCAACGGGCACAACGGCAACGGCGGCAGCTGGCCGGTCAAGGTCGGCCTCAACGAGGTCAACGCCTACTGGAACGGCTCCTCGGTCGCCATCGGCCACAACAACGCCAACGAGTGGATCTCCTCGATCGACGTCGTCGGCCACGAGTTCGGCCACGGCATCGACCAGTTCACCCCCGGCGGCGCCAACAACGAGAACGGCCTGGGCGAGGCCACCGGCGACATCTTCGGCGCGCTCACCGAGGCCTACGCGGGCCAGTCCGCCCCCTACGACGACCCGGACTACCTGGTCGGCGAGATGATCAACCTCGTCGGCCGCGGCCCGATCCGCAACATGTACAACCCCTCGCTCGTCAGCAACAACCCCAACTGCTACTCCGCCTCGATCCCGAGCACCGAGGTGCACGCGGCCGCAGGCCCGCTGAACCACTGGTTCTACCTGCTCGCCGAGGGCTCCAACCCGGGCGGCGGCAAGCCCACCAGCCCGACCTGCAACAACTCCACCGTCACCGGCATCGGCATCAAGGACGCGGGCCGGATCTTCTACGGCGGCATGCTGCTCAAGACCAGCGGCATGACCCACAAGAAGTACCGGACCACCACCCTGACCGCCGCCAAGAGCCTCGACCCGAGCTGCAACCTGTTCAACCGCACCAAGGCCGCCTGGGACGCGGTCAGCGTCCCGGCCCAGGCCGGCGACCCCACCTGCAACAACAACGGCGGCGACGACTTCTCGCTCGCGCTGGCCCCGTCGTCCGGCTCGGTCCTGCCGGGCGCCTCGACCACCGCGACCGTCAACACCGCCCTCGTCTCGGGCACCGCGCAGACCGTCGCGCTGACCGCCTCCGGCCTCCCGGCCGGCGTCACCGCGACCTTCAGCCCGTCCTCGGTCCAGGCCGGCTCCGCCGCCACCCTGACCCTGGCGGCCTCCTCGACGGCCACGACCGGCACCTACCAGGTCACCGTGACCGGCACCGCTGGCGCCACCGTGCACACCGCCCAGTTCAGCCTGACGGTCGGCACCGGCAACCCCGGCGGCGGCACCTGGGCGGCCGGCACCACCTACAAGGCCGGCGACGTCGTGACCTACAACGGGGTCAGCTACCGCTGCCTCCAGGGCCACACCGCCTACGCCGGCTGGGAGCCGCCGAACGTCCCGGCGCTCTGGCAGGCCGTCTGACCGGCAGGCCTTGACCTCCGGTGAAACCACCGCGCCGCGGTCCGTCGAGGGGACGGACCGCGGCGCTCGGCGTTCTCGGCCGGGGGTGGATCAGTTGTACCACCACTCCTGGTTGCCCTGGCCGTGGCCGCAGTCCCACAACTGGACCACGTTGCCGCGGCCCCAGTCGTAGATGTCCAGGCACTGGCCGACGGGACCGGGGAAGCCGGGAGGCGTACTGGGGAACGCGCGGTTGACGAAGCGCCAGCGGCCGGCGCCCGCGGGTACGGTCCAGGCCTGCGAGGCGCTGTTGTCGCACGGGAGCTGGACGAGTTGCTGCCCCCGGCCCCGGTAGCCGTCGACGCACTTGCCGCTGGCGTTGCTCCGGATCTGGTAGCCGCCGCTGGTGGCGTTGAACGAGATGTTCCAGGACTGGTTGGCGCCGCCGTGACAGCCCCACATCTGGATCCAGGGCCCGTTGCCCCAGTCGTAGACGTCCAGACACTTGCCGCCCGCCTCGGGGGCGTTGCTGGTGAGCGTGTACGTCCGGGGCGGGTACTCGCCGACCGTCGCGGTCGCACCGGCCGCCGCCGCACTCGCCGCGAGGGTGCTGCCGGAGGCCGCGGGCGCCGCCGGCTGCGCGGCCGCGGGCTGCCCGACCGCGACCGCGGGCCCCGCGCACAGTGCCAGCGCCGCCACGGCGGCGGCGAGGACCGGTCCAAATCGTCCGGAGCGGTTCATGGTCGGCTTCCTTCCCTGGAACTGGTTCAGACCAATGACGGTAGGGCCGCGCGGGCGCCCGCACACAGTCGAGTACCAGCCGTTCCGATCATGACCGGGTTCCCGCGTCGGCGGGCACGGGAGGGCGGGGCATAGGCTGCCGAGGTGGAACCACCGACGCCCGCACCGCTCCTGCCCGAACTGCCGTTGCAGGAGCTGGAGTGCTTCTCCGTCCTCGTCCACGAGCTGCACTTCGGTCGGACGGCGCAGCGCCTGGGCCTCTCCCAGGGGCGGGTCTCCCAGCTGATCAAACGCCTGGAGAGCCGGGTCGGCGCCCCGGTGTTCCGGCGGACCAGCCGCCGGGTCGAGCCGACCGCCCTCGGACGCGCCCTGGCCGAGCAGGTGGTGCCCGCGTTCGAGCGGCTCAGGGAGGGCTACGACGCAGCCCGCGCCCGGGCGGCGACGGCCGGGCCGCTGCGGCTGGGCTTCCAGTGCGCGGTGTACGAGCCGGTCGCCCGGGTGATCGCGGGCCTGCCGGAGGGCACCACACGGCTGGTCGAGATCCCGTGGGCGGACCCGTTCTCGCAGCTCGCCCGGGGCGAGGTGGACCTCGCCATCGTGCTCGCCCCGTGCCGGGAGCCGGGGCTGGAGGTGCTGATGACGTTCTCCCGGCAGCCGGTGTACGTGGCGGTCAACGCCGCGCAGCCGCTGGCCGGGGCGGCGGCCGTGGACGCCGAGGAACTGGCCGCGCTGCCGCTGGTCGAACCGCGGGGCCCGGCCCCCGAGTACTGGCGGCAGGCGAACGCGCCCCGGCGGACTCCGGGCGGTCTGGCGCTGTCCTACCCGGCGGGGGCGGTCACCCTCCAGGAGGGCCTGTCCATGGTGGCGAGCACCCGCCACGGCCTGCTGCTGTGCGAGCGCAGCACGTCGTACGTCCAGCGGCCGGACATCCGCTACCTGCCGGTGCCCGGGCTGGCGCCGACCGACCTGGTGGTCGTCCAGCGGGAGGGGCGGGCGCATCCGCTGGCGGCGGAGTTCGTCGGCCTGCTGCACGGGCAGGTCGACTGAACCCGCGGCCTACCGGCGCGGCCGGTGGCCGGACGGCCGCGACAGCGCGGTGAGCAGCATTCCGGCGGCGGCCAGGCCCGCCGCGGTGAGCAGGACGGCGCGGTTCCCGGCACGGTCCACCACCAGGCCGCCGGCGAGGGAGCCGAGCGCGATGCTCGCGTTGAACACGCCCGCCCAGAGGGCCGCCGAGGCCTCGCTCACCGCCGGGGCGGCCGTGCGCACCCAGGCCTGGGTCGAGACCGACACCCCGCCGTACGAGACGCCCCAGAGGACCAGGACGAGCAGCACCGCGACCGTGGCGCCGGTGGCGAGGGGGAGCAGCGCGGCGGCCAGGACGACGCCGGTGAGGGCGGCGGCGACGGCCGCCCTGGGGTGGCGCCCGGACAGCGGGCCGAGGGTGAAGTTTCCGGCGACCCCCGCCACGCCGTAGACCAGCAGGCAGCCGGCGATCACGCCGCTGCTGAGGCCCGCGTCGGTTTCGAGGACGGGGCGCACGTAGGTGAAGCCGGCGAAGTGGCCGAGTACGACGAAGGCGGTGACGGCGAGTGCCACGGCCGCGCCGCGGTCGCGCAGGGCGGTGGCCGGTCCGGCCGGTCGTTCGCCGTCGTGTGCCGGCGGGGCGGGCAGCGCGGGGAGGACGGTGGCGAGGGCGGTGGCGGAGAGGATGCCGAGGGCGGCGAGCGTCCAGAATGCGAAGCGCCAGTCGAGTAGGGCGGCCAGGTAGGTGCCCAGCGGGACGCCGAGGACGGAGGCGATGGAGACGCCGGAGAAGATCAGTGTCATGGCGAGGGCGATCCGTGGGCCTTCGACGAGGCGTGGGCCGACGCCGGTGGCCAGGCCCCAGACGATGCCCATCGCCGCACCGAGCAGGATCCGGGCGGCGGCGAGTACGGCGAAGTTCGGGGCGAGGGCGGTGATCGCGTTCGCCAGGGCGAGCAGCAGCATGAAGGCCACCAGGGCGGCCCGGCGATCGCGCCGGCCGACGAGCCGCGGGGCGAAGGGGGCGAGGGCGGCGGCGATCAGGCCGGTGATGGTGAGGGACAGTCCGGTGACCCCGTCGCTCACCCCGAGGCCGTGCGACATCTCGGTGAGCAGCCCGACCGGCATCATCTCGGAGGACACCAGGGTAAAGGTGGCGAGGGCGACGGCGAGGACCGGCGACCAGCGCTGCGGGGCGGCGGGCGGAGCGGGTGGTGGGGCGAGCGTTTCCGCGTTCGTCATGCGATCAGCCCATCAGCCGGGGAACGGGCCGAACAAGATCGATGACCTCATCGATCGATGAGCCGGACTCATCGATCGTGCGGCTTCACCGGGTCCGCGGGCACGCCCCCGGGTGCCTGTCGCGTGTCGGCCGCCGCCGGGCGCCGGGTACCGTGACGGTGCGGCACCGCGGGGTGCCCGGTGGGCGACCGACGGAGAGGCGGAGAACGGATGACCCTGGAGGAAGGCCGTCGCGTCCGGCTGGCCGAGGACCTCGGGATCGGCGACGCGCATGCCGGGGAGCCCGCGGCGGTCGTCGGCTTCCTCTCGCTGGGCGCCGGGATCGAGGGCACCGTCGAACGGGTGAACGGGGAACTCCCGCAGAGTCAGGAGGTCCGCGAGTACCAGCGGCTCAAGGCGCTCCTCGACGACTACGGGCACACCATGCCGCAGGCGAGCCGCGAGCGGCTGGAGGTGGAGGTCGCCGAGCTGGAGCCGCAGTGGGCCGCGTACCGGGGGCGGGGCGGGCGGGTGACGGTCCGGGTCCGCTGGGACAACGGCTTCGTCCTGGACGAGGTGCACGAGGACGTCCTCACCACGCTGTGACGGCGCCGGACGCCGGCCCCTCCCCCGGCGGGCGGGCCGGGCTCAGGGCTGCTGGTCGGCGGTGGCGGCGGAGGCGGCCGCGTCCGCGACGGTCGCCCGGTACAGGCCCAGCCTGGGCTTGAGGACCTTCGCGCCGGAGCCGAGCGGGAAGTTGCGGGTCTCGGCGGTGGGCATGTGGTCGCCGTCGGCCAGCACGTTGAGCTGGTCGACGCCCGGCGCGGTGCCGGTGCTCGCGCCGCCGGGGTTGAGGTCGATCACCGCGAAGGCGGTCTTTCCGGCACCGACCGGGTGGGCGGGGGCGCCGCCCAGGCCGCCGGGGACCAGCGGCCTGACGTCCTTGCTGCGGTCGGCGGCGCGCGAGTCGCCCAGGCCGACCAGCGGGTAGTAGCTGAGGCCGCAGGGGCGGGCGCCCTGGTTGCGCACCTCGATCACCCGCTGGGTCGGCGCCTCGGGTCGGGCGGTCACCCGGACCGTCAGGTCCTTGCCCTCGCACGGGTGGGCGTAGGCGTACGCGTCGTCGTCGGCCGCTCCGGACGCACCCGCCGCCGTGGGCCTGCCGGTGGCGGGGGCCGGTGCGGCGGCCTTGGGTGCTGCCGTCGCCGGGGTGGCGGCGTCCGGGGCGGCGGGCTTCGGCGCCGCGGCGTCCGGGGTGGCGGGCTTCGGGTCGGCGGCCGAGGTCTGCTTCGCCGGCTGGGGCCCGTCGGACGACCCGTCCGGCCCGCAGGCGGTCAGGGCGAGGGCGGCGGCGGCGAGCGCGGCGGGGACGAAGAGAGCACGGCGAACGGACATGGCGGACCTCTGGAGGAGCGAAGGGCTTGGGGAGGGCGGTCGGCGCCGGACCCGGCGCCCCGCCGAGCAGCACTCTGACCCGCCGTCCGCCCCGCCCGCCAGCCCCTTTGGCCGATCCGGCACGCTGGAACGGTTCCACCCCCTCCGACCTGCGGTTTCACTCCCCGCCTGGAACGGCCGCACGGGACGTCCCGGGCGGAAATCCACTGGCGGGGACGTGCTCCGACCGGCCAGGGTGGGCCCATGGCCGATCGTGCGAACTTCGTCGTGGTCCGCGAGAGCGGCGAGTACGAGCTGTACCTCTCCCGCTTCGGCGCCGTGGGAATCGACCTCGGCCTTCTGGCGGGACCGGCCGGGACGCTCGCCATGGTCCGGCGGCTGACCACGGGCCCTACGGCGGACGACCGGTGGCTGGACGACGTGTTCTGCCAAGGGGCCGCGCTGCTCGACCTCGGCCGGAAGGTGCTGTTGCTGTTCGCCGGGGAGGGGCCGAGCGTCAGCCTGCGGCACCGGGCCGCGACCCTGGAGCTGCTGCGGCAGGCCTGGGCGGGGTGGGAGGTGCGCTGGGCGTATGACGGCAACGCGGATCTGCGGACCCACCTGGGGCTGGACCCGGAGCACGTCCGTGACCGCGACCGCGGGACCTCGGCCGGGGCGCTGTTGGTGCCGGACGGCGAGGACCTCGCGGAGCCGGACCCGATGGCCGCGGTGGTGACGGTCGGATCGGACCGCTGCTTCGTGGTGGCGAACACCGGCGACCACCCGATCCGGGAGGGGGCCGCCCTGCTCGACCGGCTGGTGGGCGCGCCGGAGCACGGAGCGTGCCGGGTGGCGGCCGAGGCCGGGGTCCACGTCGATCCGCTGCGGCGCCGGGTGGGCTGGTGGGTGCTCGGGTCGGCGGCGGAGGCGTACGAGATGCCGCGGCGGTGGCCCGGGTGGACGGTCGAGTTCTGGGAGGACCGCTGGGAGGAGCACGTCCGGGCGGCCGGCGGCCGGTTCCGGCCGCCGGCGGTCGACCGCGAGCGGGCGCTCGCCGAGGTCCGGGCGGCGGCCGACGCGTACCGCCGGACGGCCTGACTCGCGCGGCGGTCAGACCCGGGCCCCGCCGGTCGGCGCAGGCACGGCGCGGGGGCGGAGGACCATCAGCGAGTCCTCCCGGGCCGCCGCCATGGCGAAGGGGAAGCGGTCGAGTTCGAGGCAGAGGGCGACGTCGTCGGGATGGGCTCCTTGGCGCACCCCCTCCGCGAGTTCGGCGGCGGCGCGCGATCCGCCGGCGCGGCGGAGGAACTCGGCCGCGTCCGTCCCGGGCTCGGTGACCCTCCGGGCGATGTACTGGGCGCACGCGAGGTCCTCGTCGGCGCGCCCGTCCTCGCCCGTGACCACGAAGGTGACGCTGTCGCACCCGCCCGTCCGCAGGAGCCGAGCCGTCGCCTCCGCCACCACGAAGCTCGCGCAGAGCACCAGCGACGCGTCCTTCACCGCGAGGGCGCCGACGGTGCCCGCCGTGGTCTTCTGCACGACGGTCCGCCCGGTGAGGTCGGCGGAGCGCAGCACGGCCGGCGAGTTGACGGCGTCGAACCCGGGCGCGGGCGGACCGTCCTTGAGCGCCACCCAGTCCGGGTGGCGGGCCTTGAGCGCGAGGGCTTCGTCCAGCGACTCGGCGAGAACGATCTTCTCCGCCCCCTGGGCGAAGGCCCAGGCGGCCACCGTGTAGGCGCGCATCACGTCGATGACGACCGCGACGGACGGGGTTTCGGTCAACTCGGTGATACCGAGGAATCGGGCGTCCATTGGGTCATGATCGCGTGGATCCGGCCGGCGGCGTCCTGATGGTGACGCGGGTCTCACTGTCCGGGAGGGCACCGGCCCGCCCGGGCCGCGCGGGTGCGCGGTCCGGGCGGCGTGCGGCGGCGCCGGCGTTGCCACCGGGGCGGTCGCCGGCCCCCGGGGCCCACCACCGTAGGAGCCCGGGCGCCGTGGGCGAAGCCGCCCGCCCGCCGGGGGCCGCCGGGCGGGCGGCGCGCGGAACCACGGGGGGAGATGAAGCCGCTCGCCGGCCGCCCGCGGACGGCGGGTACCCCCGGACGGCGAGCGCATGCCGGGGCCGGCACCGGGGTTTCCCCGGTCGCCCGAACGGCGCAGTACGCTGGACGACCGGCGCAGATCCGGACGGGAGGCGAACGTGGCTACGACGACTCGGCCCAACCGTGAACTGCAGACGATGGGCGACCTGTTCGCACCGCCGGGCGACCCTGGGCCGCCCGAGGTCCGGGCCCGGGCCCGGCGGGCGGTGGCGGCGCGGGCGAGGGACGCCGACGACTGCCGGCTGCTGCTGGACGCCCTGGGACTGCTCGAAGGCACGGCGCCGGCCGAGGAGTCCGGGCCGTAGGAGGCCCCGAGAGCGGCGACCGAGCCGACCCGCCGGGGCGCTTCGGTGCTCCCCGACGGAGGGCCGTTCGGCGGTTCAGCGCTGGCAGAACAGGGTCGCCCTCGCGGAGAACCAGCCACCGCCCGTCGACCTGAGGTCGACGGCGAGGACGTAGCACTGGCTGCGCTGCCAGCCGGCCCCCTGCGCGTAGAGGTAGGCCAGGTTGACCGCGCCGGTGCCGGCCGTTTCCATCGAGCCGCCCGCGCTGCTGGCGGTGAACTGCGCCGTCTCCTTCACCTCGACGGAACCGCCCGAGCGGACGCTGACGGCGCTCCCGCCACCGGCCGGGGCGGCCTGGGCCGAGGCGGCGGCGCCGAGGAGGCAGGCCGAAGCGGCGAGGGCCACGGCGGTGACGCGCAGGCGGAGCGTGGACGAACGGGTCATGGGAACTCCTCGATCGCGGGTTCGGCGGTCAGCGGGGCCGGGTCGGATCCGGCGGACCCAGCGTCACCGCAAGCGGCCCGCCCGGGCAAAGCCCTTCGACCACCCTCGAATCCGGGCCGTGCGGCAGCGCGCGCTGTCACAACCTGCGGGCCTGTCCGGTCGTATCGGATGACCGGCATCTGCCGGGACCCCGAAGCGAGAGGCCTACCACCGTGCCCAGCGAAGCGCCCCCGGACCCCCGGCAGGTCTGGCTGCCCGCCGAGTTCACCCGCCTCGCCGGCCTGCCCGACACCCTGCGCTACGCCCACTGGGACGGTCGCTCGCCGTTCCCCTCGGACCCGGGCGCCGTGGAGTTCTACGTGCCGCCGCTCGTCCAGGACCTCGGCGTCATCGGCCGGCCGCTGGAGCGGATGACGCGGCTGCGGGCCGTCCAGGCGCTCAGCTCGGGAACGGACGGGCTCGGGGCGCGGCTGCGCCGGCTGCCGGGGCCGGTCACCCTGTGCAACGCCCGGGGCGTGCACGCCCGCAGCACCGCCGAGCTGGCGCTGACGCTCGTCCTCGCCTCACTGCGCCGGGTGCCCGAGCACGCCCGCGACCAGCGCGCCGGGGTGTGGCGGCCGGCGGTGACGCCCTCGCTGTACGGGCGTTCGGTGCTGATCGTGGGCTACGGCGCGGTCGGCGGCGCCCTGGACGAGCTGCTGACCCCGTTCGGCTGCGCCGTCACCCGGGTCGCCCGCACCGCGCGCGACTGCCCGCGCGGCCCCGTGCACGGCGCGGACCGGCTGCCGGAGCTCGTCGCGGACGCCGACGTCGTCGTGCTGACACCCGCGCTGACACCCGCCACCCACCACCTCGTCGACGCCGGCCTGCTGGCCCGCGTGCGCGACGGCGCGCTGCTGGTGAACGTCGCCAGGGGCGAGGTCGTGGACACCGCCGCCCTGCTCGCCCGGGTGCGCGGCGGCGGCCTGCGGGCCGCGCTCGACGTGACCGACCCGGAGCCGCTGCCGACCGGCCATCCGCTGCGCGCGGCGCCCGGTGTGCTGGTCACCCCGCACGTCGGCGCCTTCACCTCCACCATGTGGCCCCGGCTGGAGGCCCTCATCCGCCGTCAGCTGGGCCGGTTCGCGGCGGGCGAGGAACTGGCCAACGTCGTCGCCTACTGACGCCGGCACGCCCCTGAGCGAGCCCGACCCGGACGACCACGACCCGGACGACCACGACCGAGAGAGCAGGGACGACCATGGACACCGCGCCTCCCGCCGCCGCGCACCGCCCCGACGACCCCGGGCCGGTCGCGGCGGCCCGCTCGCTGGTGCCGCTCCTCTCCGGGCAGGCCGCCCGCACCGAGGAGCGGCGCCGCCTGACCGGCACCGCCCTGGCCGCCCTGCGCGAGGCCGGGCTGCTGCGCCTCGGCACGCCCCGGGCCCTCGGCGGCCACGGCGCGTCCGTGCGCACGGCGGTGGAGGTGTGCGAGGAGCTGGCGCGGGGCTGCTCCGCCGCCTCCTGGACGGTCGGCATCGCCTACGGCGGCGCCCTGTTCGCCTCCCAGCTCGACCACGACGCGCGGGCGGCCCTGTGGCGGGACGACCCGGACGCCGTCGTCTGCGGCACCGCCAACCCGTCGGGCACGGCCCGGCGCGTCGACGGGGGCTGGACGCTGGACGGCCGGTGGCCCTGGATCTCCGGCATCCACCACGCCTCCTGGGCCCTGCTCGGCTTCGACCGGGCCGACGCCGGGTCGGAACGCCTGCTCGCCCTGGTCCCCGCCCGCGTGCTGGCCGTCGAGGAGGTCTGGCGGATGGCCGGCATGCGCGGCACCGGCAGTGACACGGCCCTCGCCGAGGGGGTGTTCGTGCCGGACTCCCGCACGGTCTCGCTCACCGCCATGGCGGACGGCGTCTACCGCCGCCGCCACCCCGGGGAGCCGCTGGTCCTCTTCCACCTCTCCATCAACCTGCCCCTGGTGGCGACAGCCGTCGGCCTCGCCGCCGCGGCGCTGGAGCGGGTGCTGGACTCCGTGGCGCGGGGCCGGCGCTCCCTCTCCCCGCTGTACCGGCTGGTCGCCGACGCCCCGGCGCACCAGCTCAACGCGGCCAGGGCCGCGACGCTGACCGACACCGCGCGCCTGCACCTGCGCCGCGCGGCCGACGAGGTGGACGCCCACGCGGGCGCCGGCCTGCTGCCGCCGCCGCTGGAGCGGGCCCGGCTGCGGATGGACGCCGCGCACGCGGTGCGCTGCGCACGCGAGGCGGTGGGCCTGCTGCTGGACACCGCCGGCGCGGGCAGCTTCTCGGACGGCGCGGAGCTGCAACGGATCTGGCGCGACATCGAGACGGCCTCCCGGCACGCCGCCCTCAGCGTCCAGACCCACCAGGAGATCTACGGCCGCGCCCTGCTCGGCGCACCGCTGCCCGCCGGCCCGGTGATCTGAGACAGGGGTGGGAACGATGACGACCACGACGACGCCCGGCGCCCGGGTGGCGCTGGTCACCGGCGCGGGCGGCGGCATCGGCGCCGCGACCGCCGCCCGGCTGTACGGACTGGGCCACCGGGTGGCCCTGCTGGACGTCGACGGGGAGGCGGTGAACGCCCTGCGCGACCGGCTCGACCCCGGCGGGGACGGCGCGCTGGCGCTGCGCGCGGACGTCGACGACCCCGACGCCGTGCACGGCGCGCTGCGCGAGGTCCGCGCCGTCTGGCACTCCCCCGACGTCCTGGTCAACAACGCGGCCCGCACCGCCCCGGGCTCGGTGTGGGACGTCGGCCTGGCGGAGTGGGACGCCGTGCTGGCCACCAATCTGCGCAGCGTCCTCACCCTGACCAGGCTCTGCGCGCCCGCGATGCGCGAACGCGGCTGGGGGCGGGTGGTCAATCTCGCCTCACTGGCCGGCCAGCAGGGCGGCACGCTCGCCGGTCCGCACTACTCCGCCGCCAAGGCCGGGGTGCTGGTGCTGACCAAGATCTTCGCCCGGGAACTCGCGGCGCACGGGGTGACCGTCAACGCCGTCGCCCCGGCCGCCGTCCACACCCCCGCCGTGGCGCGGCTCGGCCCGGCGGCGGTGGCGGCGGCGCGCTCCGTCCCGGTGGGCCGGATGGGCCGGGCGGCGGAGGTGGCCGCGCTGGTGGCGTACCTGGTGGGCGAGGACGGCGGGTACGTCACCGGCGCCACCTTCGACATCAACGGCGGCAGCCACATGCGCTGAGCCCGGTCCCGGAAGCCGGGCGTCCGCCACCCGAAGGAGCGGGATCGCGGTGCGCCGCGCTTCGCGGCGGCCGGCGTTGGGCAGCCTCCCCGGCGGACACCGATGGCCGCGAGGAGGAGGACGGGATGAGCCAGGATCAGGACCGGACCGACGGCGGGCAGGCGCACACGGGGACGGCGGGCACCGAGGACGGCCTCAGGCGCTCCGCCGCCTTCCTGGTCGACGAGGCCCTCGGCTTCCTCTTCCCCGCCGCCCTGCGCGCCGCCGCCGACGTCGGGGTAGCCGACCACCTGGCGGACGGCCCCGCCACCCCCGCCGAACTCGCCGCCGCGACCGGCACCGACGCCCGCAATCTGCACCGGGTGCTGCGGCTGCTCGCCACCCGGGGCGTGGTGGCGGAGGACGAGCGGGGCCGGTTCGCGCTCACCGGGGCCGGGCAGGCGCTGCGCAGCGACGTCCCCTACTCCGTGCGCACGGCCGTCCAGATGCTCACCGACCGCACCATGTGGCGGCCCGCCGGGGAGCTGACGCACTGTCTGACCGAGGGCACCGCGGCGTTCGAGAAGCTCTTCGGCGTGCCGTTCTTCGACCACTTCGCCAAGGACGAGCGGACCGCCGCCGTCTTCCACGTGGGCATGGCCGCGATGTCCGACCAGGAGAACGCGCCGATCGCCGCCGCCTACGGCTTCCCGCCGAGCGGGACCGTGGTGGACGTCGGCGGCGGCCACGGCGGCCTGCTGCTGGAGGTGCTGCGCGGCAACCCGGGCCTGGCGGGCGTGCTCTACGACCGCGCCCACGTCCTCGCCGGGAACCGGCTGGCCGCGCACCCGGAGGTCGCGGGCCGCTGGACGACGCGGGAGGGCGACTTCTTCGCCGCCGTGCCGGACGGCGACGTCCTGCTGCTCAAGCGGATCACGCACGACTGGGACGACGACGCCTGCGCGACCCTGCTCGGCCACTGCCGCCGCGCCCTGCGCCCGGGGGGCCGGGTGCTGGTGCTGGACGCCGTGGTCCCGCCCGGCAACGCGCCCCACCAGTCCAAGGACCTCGACCTGATGATGATGGCCTCCCTCACCGGCCGCGAGCGCACCGAGACCGACTTCGCGGAGCTGTTCGAGCGGGCCGGGCTGCGGTTGTCGCGGGTGGTCCCCACCCCGACCGTCCTCTCGGTGGTCGAGGCGGTCGCGGCCTGAGAAAGTGTTGGGTAATTGATCAACTGTGTGCCGTGATGCGCTGGTGGTGATCTTCGCGGGCCTGGTGTCCGCGAAGATCACCGCCATGTGTGTC
>NZ_JBHVER010000124.1:0-24240 GCF_042802195.1 Kitasatospora sp. NPDC057500
GGGCAGCGCCGTGTGGCGCCCTGCCGTACGGTCGTCACCGAGGACGTCCCGGGGAGGAACCGCATGACCACCGCACCGGCCGAACTGCCACCGCCCGCGCCCGGCCGGCTGCGGCTGCTGAGCTACAACGTCCGCTCGCTGCGCGACGACCGGCGCGCGCTGGTCCGGGTGATCCGGGCCTGCGCGCCCGACCTGGTCTGCGTCCAGGAGGCGCCGCGCTACTGGCGCCCCGAGGGGCAGGCCGACCGGCTCGCCCGGCGGACCGGCACCGTGGTCCTCGCCGGGGGCGGCCGGCTCGCCGCCGGGCCGCTGCTGCTCGGCCGCCCGGGCGTGCGGGTGCTGTCCGTCCACGACCGGCTGCTGCCGAAGACCCGCGGACTGCACGCGCGCGGCTTCGCGACCGCGCTGGTCGAGGTGCCCGGCGCCGTGCCGCTCACCGTCACCAGCTGCCACCTCAGCCTGGACGCGGACGAGCGGCGGCGGCAGTTCGACCTGCTCGCCGGGCAGTTGCGGCACGCCGAACTCGGAGTGATCGCGGGGGACTTCAACGAGCACCCGGACGGTCCCGGCTGGCAGTCGCTGGCCGGGCGGCTCCAGGACGGGCACGTGGTGGCGCCCTGGGGCGGCGAGATGACCTCCGTCCCGGAGAACCCCTACCAGCGGCTGGACGCCGTCTTCGCCACGCCGGGCGTCGAGGTGCTCGCCTGCGGCGTCCCGCACGGACTGCCCGGGGTCACCGAGGCCGACCTGCGGGCCGCCACCGACCACCTCCCGGTGCTCGCCGTCCTCCAGTTGCCCACCGGGTAGGCCCGGGACGGGCGGCCGTCAGACGACCGCGCCGCCGTGCGGGTCCTCGGGCTCGTCCTCGTCGTCGTTCCTCATCCGGACCACCAGCGTCGCGAAGCCGCCGAGGAAGGCGGCCACCCCGACCCAGGCGGGCCAGCCGGAGACCTCGCGCCAGACGACGGCGTCGAAGAGCAGCAGCGCGGGCCCGCCGAGCACCGCCAGCCAGGCGAACTTGGCGGTGACGTCGGCCTCCGGCAGCGGCGGCGGCTCCGGCGGCTCGAAGTGGCCCTCGTCGCTCTCCTCGGCCAGCTCGAAGTCGCGCGGGCCGGAGCCGGCGGCCGGCATGACCGGCCGACCGGAGCGGGGCCGCGGCTGCGGCGCCAGGTCGGAGAGGTCGCCGGTCCCGCCGGGGAGGCCCTCGCCGGGGTCCTTGAAGCCCTTGAGCTCGCCACGCGCCCGGAGGTTCTCGATCTCCGGCCAGTTGGGGTTGTTGAGGTCGACCGGGTCGTCGAACTGGGCGACCAGCGCGGCGAAGATCTCGTCCTGCTCGGCCTGGCTGCGCTCGGGCGCGCGCCTGGCCCGGGACGGCCCGGACGTGGTGCCCGTTCCCGTGGTCCCCGCACCCGTGGTCCCCGCACCCGTGGCCCCCGCGCCCGTGGTGCCCGTTCCGGGGGTGTCCGCACCGCCCTCGCCCGCCGCTCCGTCCGCCGCCGGGGCGTCGCCGGAGCCGGGAACGTCGGCCACCGTCTCACCGACCGGTCCGCGGCCCGGCTGCCCGTCGTCCGCCCGGCCGGCGCCCGGCCGCGTGCCGCCGGTGGCCGCACCCTCCTCGCGGGGCGTCTCGTCCTCGCCGCCCGCCGTGCTGCTCTCGTGCACTTCCGGCCCTTCAGCCTTGGTGGTGGTCGGATTTCACCGGGGTGGCGCCCGCCGAGTGCGCGGGAGCCAGCCGTCGGATGAAGTCCTGGGCGGTCGCGAATATTTCCGCCGCGTCGTGGTCCAGCGTCGCGACGTGGTAGCTGCGCTGGCACAGCCGCTCCGTCACGTCGGTCGAGGATATCCGGGCCAGCACCAGCTCGGAGTTGGCCGCGGAGACCACGTGGTCCTGCGGGCTGCGGAAGAGCAGCACCGGCTGGGTCACCTGCGGCAGCCGGGCCCGGACCTCCTTCCACAGCCGGGACAGCGACCAGGCGGCGTGCAGCGGCGTCCGGTCGTAGCCCAGCTCGACCGCGCCGGGCCGGGCGATGTCGTCGGCGATCCCGGGCAGGCTCGGGAGGAGGTGGCGCAGCACCGGCAGGACGACACTCGCGGGGTTGTCCGAGCGCACCGACGGGTTGACCAGCACCAGCCCGGCGACCGCCGGCCCGTGCAGTGCGGCCAGCCGCAGCGCCAGGGCGCCGCCCATCGACAGGCCGACGACGAACACCCGCTCGCACCGCGCCGTCAGCTCCAGCAGCTCCCGCTCGACCTCGGCGTACCAGTCCTCCCAGCGGGTCGGCTGCATGTCCTGCCAGCGGGTGCCGTGGCCCGGCAGCAGCGGCAGCGCGACGGTGTACCCGGCGGCGGCGAGGTCCTCCGCCCACGGCCGCAGCGACTGCGGCGAGCCGGTGAACCCGTGGCAGAGCAGGACGCCCACCGGCCCGCCCCGGTGGCGGTACGGTTCGGCGCCGGGCAGCAGCGGCATGGCGGACTCCTTCGCGGGCGAGGACGCTGGAGGGGACGCTGTACGTGCGGGGGCGTGCGGGTCGGGCCGGTACGGGAGGCTGCGGAATTCGCATCGTCCCACGTGCCCGCCCGCTCCGTACACCCCCGCCGGGAACCCGGCCCGACGCCCCGTCACCCGGGGGGCCGGACACCCCGCCGGGGCGGGGCGGGGCACGGGCGGACGCCGAGGGGCATTAGGATCGACCGGTCCGCAATACAGGAGGCCCGGGTTGTTCTACCGACTGATGAAGATGATCGTCGCGCCGCTGCTGCGGATCTTCTTCCGGCCGTGGATCGAGGGTGAGGAGAACATCCCCACCGAGGGTGCCGCGATCATCGCGAGCAACCACCTCTCCTTCTCGGACTCCTTCTTCTTCCCCGCGCTGATCAAGCGCCGGGTGACCTTCATCGCCAAGGCCGAGTACTTCACCACGCCGGGCATCAAGGGCCGGCTGACCGCCGCCTTCTTCAAGGGCGTCGGCCAGCTCCCGGTGGACCGCTCGGGCGTGCGCGGCGCCGGCGAGGCGGCGATCCGCTCGGCGATCGCCGTGCTGGACCGCGGCGAGCTGTTCGGCGTCTACCCCGAGGGCACCCGCTCGCCCGACGGCAAGCTCTACCGGGGCAAGGTCGGCGGCCTGGCCCGCGTCGCGCTGGCGACCGGCGCGCCGGTCATCCCGGTCGCGATGATCGACACCGAGAAGGTGCAGCCGCCCGGCCAGGTGGTCCCGAACTTCGGCATCCGCCCGGGCATCCGGATCGGCCGCCCGCTGGACTTCTCCCGCTACCACGGCATGGAGAACGACCGCTTCATCCTCCGTTCGGTGACGGACGAGGTGATGTACGAGATCATGCGGCTCTCCGGCCAGGAGTACGTGGACATCTACGCGACGGCCGCCAAGCGCCAGATCGCCGAGGACAAGAAGAAGGCCGACGCCGAGCGCAAGGCCGTCCAGAAGGCCGAGCAGGCCGCCGCCAAGGCCGAGAGGGCCGAGGAGAAGGCCGAGGCGGAGAAGGCGGAGAAGGCCGGGCAGGAGCAGCAGCAGAAGGGGACCGGGTCGGCCTGAGACAGGGCCGGCCGGGGACCGGGGGGAGGACGGCAGGCATGACGGGCGGCGGTGGGACCGGGTCCGGCCCGGGTACGGTCGGCGCCGCGGTGGCGGCCGGCGGCATGTCCGTCGAACTGCCGCTCTGGCGGGCGATCTCGCTCTTCCGGGTACTGGCGCTCTGCTACGCGCTGCTCCGGTACTTCGACTCCTACCTGCAGTTCGTCCACCCGGTCGCCGGCTGGATCTACCTCGGCGCGCTGACGCTCTGGACGCTCGCCTCCACCCGGGCCTTCTCCGGCCCGCACCGCTGCACCTGGTACGTGCTCGCCACCGACCTCGTCCTCGTCGTCACCGGCATCGTGATGAGCGGCATGATCGACGAGGCGTCCCGGATCAGCCGCGGCGCGCCCACCCTGCCCACCATCTGGGCGGCCGGCACCGTGCTCGGCTTCGCCGGCCGGGGCGGCTGGCGCTGGGCGGCGGCGGCCGGTTCGGTGATCGGGGTGGCCAACATCCTCGGCCACGGCGGTCCGACCGGCGACAACATCCACAACATCGTGCTGCTGATGCTGGCCGGCTGCGCGATCGGCTACGTCATGGAACTCGCCCGGGCCAGCGAGGCGACGCTCACCCGGGCGCTCCAGGTCGAGGCGGCCACCCGGGAGCGCGAGCGGCTCTCCCGGGACATCCACGACGGCGTGCTCCAGGTGCTCGCGCTGGTCCAGCGCCGGGGCACCGAGGCCGCGCCCGGTTCCGCCGCCGGGTCCGCCTCCGCCGGTGCGGACCTCGCCGAACTCGGACGGCTGGCGGGCGAGCAGGAGCGCGCCCTGCGCGCGCTGATGAGCGGCGGCCCGCTGCCCGTCCAGCGCGAGACGGAGCGGCCGGAGCAACCGGAGGGCCCGCAGGACCTGCGCGCCCTGCTCGCCCCGTACGCGGACGAGCGGGTCACCGTGTCCGCCCCCGGCACCCCGGTGCTGCTGCCCGCCCCGGCGGCCGGCGAACTGGCCGCAGCCGTCGGCGCCGCGGTGGACAACGTCCGCAAGCACGCCGGGCCCGCCGCGCGCGCCTGGATCCTGGTGGAGGACGAGCCGCAGGCCGTCACCGTCTCGATCCGCGACGACGGCCCGGGCTTCGCCCCCGGGCGGCTCGGCGAAGCGGAACGGGCCGGCCGGCTCGGCGTCTCGCAGTCGATCCGCGGCCGGCTGCGGGACCTCGGCGGCACGGCCGAGCTGTACTCGGCGCCCGGCGAGGGCGTCGAGGTGGAGCTGAGGGTCCCGCGCGCCGGGTCCGACGCCCCGGCCGGCCTCCTGTGAAAGCCTGCTGTGCAAGCCTCCGTGGAAAGCCCCGACGCCGATCCCGCTCCTGAAAGGGCCCCGATCATGACCATCCGGCAGCCGATCGACCAGCAGGCGCCCGCCGAGCGGCCGGTGCGGGTCATGGTGGTGGACGACCACCCGATGTGGCGCGACGCCGTCTCCCGCGACCTCGCCGAGGCCGGGCTGGACGTGGTGGCCACCGCCGGCGACGGCGAGGAGGCCGTCCGCCGGGCCCGCGCCTGCACCCCGCAGGTGGTGGTGCTCGACCTCAACCTGCCCGGCCTGTCCGGCGCCGAGGTCTGCCGCCAGGTCGTGGCGCACGACCCGACGGTGCGGGTCCTGGTGCTCTCCGCGAGCGGCGAGCACGCGGACGTGCTGGAGGCGGTGAAGTCCGGCGCGACCGGCTACCTGGTCAAGTCGGCCGGCCGGGACGAACTGCTGGACGCGGTGCGCCGCACGGCCGTCGGCGACGCGGTGTTCACACCGGGCCTGGCCGGCCTGGTGCTCGGCGAGTTCCGCCGGCTGGCCGCCGAGCCGCCCGCCCCGGCCGCGCCCGTCGTCCCCCAGCTGACCGCCCGGGAGACCGAGGTGCTGCGGATGGTCGCCAAGGGCCTGTCGTACAAGCAGATCGCCGACCGGCTGGTGCTGTCGCACCGCACGGTGCAGAACCACGTCCAGAACACCCTGGGCAAGCTCCAGCTGCACAACCGGGTCGAGCTGGTCAGGTACGCCATCGAGCAGGGGCTGGACGACGAGATCTGACGTCCGGACGGGCGGGGCGCACCCTGCGCCCCGCCCGGTGTGCGCGACGGTTCAGCGGGCGGCGGCCACCGCGCCGCGCAGCAGGTCGGCGACGATCTCCACGCCCTCCCGGGTGAGCACCGACTCCGGGTGGAACTGCAGCCCGGCGAAGCCGGGGCCGCGCAGCGCGTGCACGTCCCCGGTCAGCGGGTCGCGGGCCACCTCGACGCCCTCGGCGGCCAGCCGGGCGGCGTCGGCGTCCGTGCAGCGGGCGGTGAAGGCGTTGTAGAAGCCGACCGTGCGCCGCGTCCCGAACAGCTCGACGCTCTCCTGCGCGCCCTGGTGGGGCACGGCCTTGCGGACCAGCGGGAGGCCGAGCGCGGCGGACAGCAGCTGGTGGCTGAGACAGACGGCCAGCAGCGGGGCGGTGCGCCGGCCCTCGCGGACGGCGGCCAGCGCGTCGGTGACGATCGGGCGCAGCACGGCCATCTTGGGGTCGCCGTCGGCGGCCGGGTCGCCCGGGCCGGGGCCGAGCACCAGCGGGCCGGGGTGGGCGGCGACCCGCTCGCGCAGGCCCGGCTCGTCGTAGCGGACCACGGTGACCCGGTGGCCGAGTGAGGTCAGCAGGTGGGCGAGCATCGCGGTGAAGGTGTCCTCGCCGTCGACGACGAGGGTCTCCAGCGCCTCGGTGGCCTGCGCGGGCTGCTGCATCCGCAGCCAGAACGGGGCGAGGCCGGCCCGCCGGGCGTCCAGCGCGGCCTGGACGCGGTGGTCGTCGGCGAGCCGGGGGCCGGTGGGTCCGGCCGCCCGCGCGGGGGCCGGGAGGGCGCCGATCGCGGTGAGCACCCCGGCGGCCTTGGCGTGCGTCTCGGCGACCTCGGAGAGCGGGTCGGAGTGGCGCACCAGGGTGGCGCCGACCCGGACGGCGAGCTGGCCGGTGGCGGGGTCGATGTCGGCGGTGCGGATGCAGATCGGCGAGTCGAGCAGCTGGCCGCCGCTGGCCGAGCGGCCGATCAGGGCGAGCGCGCCGGAGTAGTAGCCGCGGCCGCCGCGCTCGTAGCGCTTGATCACCCGGGTGGCGTTCTGCACCGGGCTGCCGGTGACGGTGGCGGCGAACATGGTCTCCTTGAGCACCTCGCGGACGTCCAGCGAGGTGCGGCCGCGCAGCTCGTACTCGGTGTGCGCGAGGTGGGACATCTCCTTGAGCCGGGGGCCGAGCACCTGGCCGCCGAGGTCGCCGACGGTGCACATCATCTTGAGCTCCTCGTCGACCACCATGGTCAGCTCCTCCAGCTCCTTGGGGTCGTGGAGGAAGTCGAGCAGCGAGTCGAGGCCGGCGCCGGCGGCCGGATAGCGGTAGGTGCCGGAGATCGGGTTCATCACGACGGTCCCGCCGCTCTGCCGGACGTGCACCTCGGGGGAGGCGCCGACCAGCACGCGGTCGCCGGTGTGCACCAGGAACGTCCAGTAGGCGCCGCGCTCCTGCTCCAGCAGCCGGCGGAACAGGGTGAGCGCGAGCGCGGGGGAGCAGTGTCCGGCACCGTCTCCGCCGGGGGTCTCCAGCGTCGCGGTGAAGTCGCGGCGGATGACGAAGTTGGCGCCCTCGCCGCGGCCGATCTCCTCCTCGACCACCCGGCGGACGATCGCGGCGTACTCGGCGTCGTCGATGTCGAAGCCGCCGCCCCCGAGCGTGACCGGCACCCGGGGCAGCGCGGCGGTGACCTCGGCGAGCGGCAGGGCGTACTGCTCGCCGACGGCGAGGGCCTGGAGCGGGGTGTCGTCGTCGTGCGCCTCGAAGCCGCGCTCGCGGATCTGCCGGTAGGGCACGAGTGCGAGCAGGTCGTGAACGGGTCCGCCGGCGGGGACGCCGTGGCGGACCGGCAGGTCGGCCAGCCGCTCGTAGGAGCCGACGGTGCCGAGCAGGACCTCGACGGTGTCCGGGGCGGTGCGCGGGGTGCGGCGGTGCAGCAGGGCGAAGGCCGGTGCGTCGGCGGCGGTGAGGCGGGCGAACAGGTCGGCGGCGCTGGTCACGGTAACGGCGTTCCTTCCGGGGTGGCTACTGCGGCGGTGGGGTTCCGCTCCCGGGAGGGCTGTCGGCCGGCTGAGAACGCCGACGGCCGCCCCGAGGGGCGGCCGGTCGTTTGCGTCTAGGAACGCGCGGGCTGTGGGCCACCCGGGGGGTCGGCCCACCACCAGGAGAAGGTGTGCGGCGTGTTCACGGGCCCGAGCCTAGCGGATGTCCGGCCGGGAGTGAGGGCGGTCACCCGAATGTCCGTGAGGCGTCTCACCCCTCGGGCGGTGGTCACAAATCGGTTGTCGCACCCCGTAGCCTTGAGCGCGTGACCGTGACGAATCCCCACACCTGGCAGTCCCTGCCCGCGGCGCAGCAGCCTGAATGGCCGGACCAAGAGGCTCTGCGCAAGACCCTTGCCGAGCTCGCCTCGTATCCGCCGCTCGTCTTCGCAGGCGAGTGCGACCAGCTGCGCGCCCGGCTCGGTGCCGTGGCCCGTGGTGAGGCGTTCCTGCTGCAGGGCGGCGACTGCGCCGAGGCCTTCGACGGCGTCTCGGCGGAGCACATCCGCAACAAGCTCAAGACCCTGCTGCAGATGGCGGCCGTGCTGACGTACGCGGCCTCGGTGCCGGTCGTCAAGGTCGGCCGCATCGCCGGCCAGTACTCCAAGCCGCGCTCCAAGTCGACCGAGACCCGTGACGGCGTGACCCTGCCGGTCTACCGGGGCGACTCGGTGAACGGCTTCGAGTTCACCCCCGAGTCCCGCATCCCGGACCCGGAGCGCCTGAAGCGGATGTACAACGCGTCCGCCGCGACGCTCAACCTGGTGCGCGCCTTCACCACCGGTGGTTACGCCGACCTGCGCCAGGTGCACGCCTGGAACCAGGACTTCGTGCGCAACTCGCCGGCCGGCCAGCGCTACGAGCAGCTCGCCCGCGAGATCGACAACGCGCTGGCGTTCATGAACGCCTGTGGCGTGGCGCCGGAGGAGTTCAGGACGGTCGAGTTCTTCTCGTCCCACGAGGCGCTGATCCTGGACTACGAGACCGCGCTGACCCGCGTGGACTCGCGCACCGGCGAGCTGTACGACGTCTCCGGCCACATGGTGTGGATCGGCGAGCGCACCCGCCAGCTGGACCACGCGCACATCGAGTTCGCCTCGAAGGTCCGCAACCCGATCGGCGTGAAGCTCGGCCCGACCACCTCGGTCGACGAGGCGCTGACCCTGATCGAGAAGCTGGACCCGGAGCGCGAGCCCGGCCGGCTCACCTTCATCACCCGGATGGGCGCGGGCAAGATCCGCGAGCACCTGCCCACCCTGGTGGAGAAGGTCACCGCCTCCGGCGCGCAGCCGGTGTGGATCTGCGACCCGATGCACGGCAACACCTTCGAGGCGTCCAGCGGGCACAAGACCCGCCGCTTCGACGACGTGCTCGACGAGGTCAAGGGCTTCTTCGAGGTGCACCGCGGGCTCGGCACCCACCCGGGCGGCATCCACGTGGAGCTGACCGGCGACGACGTCACCGAGTGCGTCGGCGGCGGCGACGAGGTGCTGGTCGACGACCTGCACCAGCGCTACGAGACGGCCTGCGACCCGCGGCTCAACCGCAGCCAGTCGCTGGACCTGGCGTTCCTGGTCGCCGAGATGTACCGCGGCGGCCACTGACCGCCCGCGGGCGTTCCGCGTGTGAGAAAAGCCTCTCCGGCCCGGGGTTCTCCCGGGCCGGAGAGGCTTTTGCGTACCAGCGCCACCGGGGTAAGGTGAGGCTAACTGAACTAAGGCTTGCCTTAGTCAAGATCCACTCCGCTTCACCGCTTCACCCCCCGGGAGAGACCGCGATGTACGTGTGCATGTGCCATGCGGTCACCGAGGACCAGGTCAAGCGGGCGATCGACGGCGGTGCCAACACCCCGCGGCAGATCGCCAAGGGCTGCAAGGCCGGGACCGACTGCGGCTCCTGCGTGCGGCGGATCCAGGCGCTGCTCGGCGAGCACGGTGCCCGGCCCTGCCCGACCGCCCGGCTGGCGGCCCGGCTGGGCCTGGCCGACCCGGCGGCCGAGGACGCGTCCGCCCTCCCCGGGGCGCCGGCGCCGCTGCGCGCCGCCTGACCGGCGCGCCGGTCGGGCCCGGGGCCCGGGGCGGTCAGGACTCCGGCTGCTCGATCAGCTGGGCGATGTAGAGCGCCTCCCCGAGCTTCTCGACCAGTTCGAGCTGGGTGTCGAGGTAGTCGATGTGCGACTCCTCGTCCGCCAGGATCGACTCGAAGATGTTGGCCGAGGTCACGTCGTTCTTCGCCCGCATCACCACGATCCCGCGCTTCAGTCGGTCGATCGCCTCGACCTCGACCTGCCGGTCGGCCTCGAACATCTCCTTGACCGTCTGGCCGATCCGGACGTGGAAGAGCCGCTGGTAGTTGGGCAGCCCGTCGAGGAAGAGGATCCGGTCGGTGAGCACCTCGGCGTGCTTCATCTCGTCGAAGGACTCGTGCCGGGTGTACTTGGCGAGCTTCGTCCAGCCGAAGTTCTCCTGCATCTTGGCGTGCAGGAAGTACTGGTTGATTGCGGTCAGCTCGGCGGTGAGCTGCTCGTTGAGGAACTCGATGACCTCTGCGTCGCCCTTCATGGCGCTGCCTTCCTGCTCGCGTGCGGGATCAGGGCCGTTCACCCTCCGGCTCCGGCTCCACGCATCCTGGCACCGTGATGGGAAGAAATTCCAGTAAGTTCACACTCACTAGGACATGTGTCGGAATATCCGATTTACCCAGCGCGGGCGATGGCCCCCGCTCCGCCGTTGGCCCGTACGAGCGGGCGTGCGGTGCGGTGAAGGGGCGCGCGCCTGGCGCCACCCGCCGTCTGTCACCATGGATCCATGGGTCAGTCCGAACAAGAACCGCCGCCGCCGTCTGACCCCAGGCTCCCGCCGGGCCAGCGCGTCCAGCGCGGCTGGCCCGCCCTGCACTACGGCCCGGTGCCCCGCTTCAAGCCGCTGACCTGGGACCTCCAGGTGTTCGGCGCCACCGCCTCGGCGGAGAAGCGCAGCTGGGACTTCGAGGGCTTCAACACCCTGCCGCGCACCACCGTCCGGGCCGACCTGCACTGCGTCACCCGCTTCTCCGTCCTCGACGGCGAGTGGACCGGCGTGGCCGCCGCCACCCTGCTCGACCTGGTCCCGCCGGACACCGGGGTCACCCACGTCATGGTCTGGGCCGAGTACGGCTACAGCGCCAACCTGCGGCTGGAGGACTTCGCCGCCCCCGACACCCTCCTCGCCACCCACCGCGACGGCGCGGCGCTCACCGCCGAACACGGCTTCCCGGTCCGGCTGGTCGTCCCCCGGCTGTACGCCTGGAAGGGCCCCAAGTGGGTCCGGGCGATCGAGTACATGCGGGCCGACCGGCGCGGCTTCTGGGAGGAGCGCGGCTACCACAACCGGGCCGACCCGTGGCGCGAGCAGCGCTACTCCCACCAGGAGGAGCCCGGCGACGGCCCGCTGCGGTAGCGGGCGCCCCGGGCCTACAGGAACGGGAAGTTGACCGTCACCACGGTGCGCTGCGGGCGCCGCTCGCCCGCCGCCGGGGACTGGCCGGTCACCTTGCCGGTGCCGAACAGGTTGACCCCGCTGCTCTGCATGGCGAACCCGGCCGCCTGGAGCGCCTTCTCCGCGGCCTCCTTGGACATCCCGGTGACGTCCGGCACCGGCACCATGCCCTTGCTGACCACCAGCGCCACCGGCGTGTTCTCCGGCACCTGCTGCCCGGCCGCCGGCGAACTGCTGATCACCGCGCCCTCGGCGACGCTGTCGCTGTACGTCTCGGTCACCGTGCCGGCCGTCAGCTGCGCCCCGGTCAGCGTCGAGGAGGCCTGGGCGGACGGGCGGCCGACCACGTCGGGGACGGCGATCCGCTTGGGCCCGCGCGAGACGGTGAGGGTGACGGCGTCGCTCTTCCTGGTCCGGGTGCCGACCCCGGGGTCGGCCGCCATCACCTGGCCGACCGGGACGGACTCGCTGTACACCTCGGAGACCTTGCCGTGCATGCCGGCCGCGTCCAGGATGCGCTCCGCCTCGGTCCGGTTCTTGCCGAGCACGCCCGGCACCGTGCCGTACACCGCGCCGGAGATCGCGTACGTCGCCCCGCCGACCAGCAGGGCCACGGCGGTGACGACGGCCGTCCAGATCAGCGGCCCGCGCGGCAGCCGGCGCCCGGTGGAGCGGGGGCGCCGCCGCGCGGCGCGCACCGGGGCCGGCTCGTCGTACGGGCGCGGCTCGGTGAGCAGCTGGTCCATCACGTCCGGCGGCACGTCCAGCACGCTGGTGCGCTCGACCGGGGGCGCCGGCGGCAGCACCGGGGTGAGCACCGCGGTGGCCTCGCCGGTGGGGTGGCGCGGGCTGGGGCGGGTGGAGGCGGGCGGCTCGGCGTCCAGCTGGGCCGGGGTGAGCCCGCGGCGGACCCGCTGGAGGGCGGCGAGCAGCTCGACCGCGTCGTGCGGGCGGTGCGCGCGGTCCCGGGCGCAGGCGCCCGCCACTATGGCGTCCAGCGCGGGCGCCACGCCGGGCACGGCGGCGGACGGCGCCGGGACGTCCTCGTGTAGATGGCGGTACATCACCTGGACGGGGTTCTCGCCGGTGTGCGGACGGGAGCCGGTGAGCATCTCGTACAGCAGGATGCCGGCCGCGTAGACGTCCACCCGCTGGTCGGTCTCGGCGCCCGGGCGGATCTGCTCGGGCGCCAGGTAGGAGACGGTGCCGAGCACGGTGCCGGCGGTCGCGGTGGTGGACGTGGTGGCGCCGTCGGCGGCGTTCAGCACCCGGACCAGGCCGAAGTCGGCCACCTTGACCAGGCCGTCGTCGGTGATCAGCACGTTCTCGGGCTTGACGTCGCGGTGCACCAGCCCGGCCCGGTGGGCGGCGCCGAGGGCGGCGAGGACCGGTTCCAGGATGTCCAGGGCGGCCCGGATGGAGAGCGCGCCGCGGTCGCGCAGCAGGTCGCGCAGGGTGCCGCCGGGCACGTACTCCATGGCGAGGAAGACGTGCGCGCCGTCGGCGCTCTGGTCGAAGACGTTGACCACGTTGGGGTGGGCGAGCCGGGCGACGGCCTTGGCCTCGCGGATGAAGCGGGTGGTGAACGCGGTGTCGCCGGCCAGCGAGGGGTGCATCACCTTGAGCGCCACGATCCGGTCGAGGCGGGTGTCGGTGCCCTGGTAGACGGTGGACATCCCGCCGGCCGCGATCCGCCGCTCGACCCGGTACCGGCCGTCGAGCAGGGTACCGATCAGGGGGTCGCGCAATGCCATGTCCACCCGGCGAGTCTAGGGCGTGGCGGTTCGCCGGCCCCGGGGGACACCGCCCCCGGGGCCGCTCTGTGCCCGGTTTGTGACACCGGGAGGACGGTCGGACGAGCTGTCCGGCCCGCCCCCGGAGCTAGAAGGCCGGATGCTCGCGGGTGTCCAGGTCGGCGCGGCCGGCCATGGCGGAGGAGGCCTCGGCGTGGAAGCGGCGCGGGATCCGGCCGGCCCGGTGGGCGAGCCGGCCGGCCTCGGCGGCGTGCCGCATCGCGTCGGCCATCAGCACCGGGTCCTGGGCGCGGGTGACGGCGGAGGCCAGCATCACCGCGGCGCAGCCCAGCTCCATCGCCAGCGCGACGTCCGAGGCGGTGCCGGCGCCGGCGTCCAGGATCACCGGGACGCCCGCGCCCTCCACGATCAGCTGGAAGTTGTGCGGGTTGCGGATGCCGAGGCCGGATCCGATCGGCGAGCCCAGCGGCATGATCGCCGCGCAGCCGACGTCCTCCAGCTTGCGGGCCAGCACCGGGTCGTCGTTGGTGTAGGGCAGCACCGTGAAGCCGTCGTCGACCAGCGTCTCGGCGGCGTCCAGCAGCTCGATCGGGTCGGGCAGCAGGGTCCGCTCGTCGGCGATCACCTCCAGCTTCACCCAGTCGGTGCCGAGCGCTTCGCGGGCCAGCCGGGCGGTGAGCACGGCCTCGCCGGCGGTGAAGCAGCCGGCGGTGTTGGGCAGCACCCGGATGCCGTTGCGGGTCAGCACGTCGAGCACCGAGCCCTGGGTGGCGGTGTTCACCCGGCGCATCGCCACCGTGGTCAGCTCGGTGCCGGACACCCGGAGCGCCTGCTCCAGGACCTCCAGGCTGGGGGCGCCGCCGGTGCCCATGATCAGCCGGGAGGAGAAGGACGTCCCGGCGATGGTGAGAAGGTCGTCGGCCATCGGTCAGCCTCCCTGGACGGCGGTGAGGATCTCGATCCGGTCGCCCGCCGACAGCGGCGTGCGCGGCCACTCGGCGCGCGGCACCACGGCCTCGTTCAGGGCGGCGGCGACGCCGGAGTGCGCTTGGCTGAGGGTGGCGACCACCTCGGCCAGGGTGGTCGAGGCGGGTACCTCGCGGGGCTCGCCGTTGACGCTCAGGGGGATGTCGCTGGTGCGGGGGCTCATGCCGGGACCTTCGTGAATCGGGTGGGGGAGAACGGGCGGGCGAGCTCCGGCAGGTCGCCGGTGGCCAGGTACTCGGCCACCAGGTCGCCGGTGACGGGGGTCAGCAGCACGCCGTTGCGGTAGTGGCCGGTGGCGGCGACCAGGCCGGGCAGCGCGGTCGGGCCGAGCAGCGGCGCGTTGTCCGGCGAGCCGGGGCGCAGCCCGGCGCCGGTCTCCACCAGCGGCAGCTCGGTGATGCCGGGGACCAGCTCGTGCGCGTCGCGCAGCAGCTCGTACACCCCGCCGGCGGTCACGGTGGTGTCGTAGCCCTGCTCCTCGGTGGTCGCGCCGACCACCAGCTCGCCGTTCTCGCGCGGCACCAGGTAGAGGTGGCCGCCGCGGACGACGGCGCGCACGTTGCGGGAGAGGAACGGCCGGTACGCCTCGGGCACCCGCAGCCGCAGCACCTGGCCCTTGACCGGGCGGATCGCCGGCAGCACGTCCGGGGGCAGGCCGGGCAGCAGGTGACTGCGCGCTCCGGCGGCGAGCACCACCTGGTCGGCGGTGGCGGTCTCCTCGGTGGCCAGCCGGACGCCGGTCGCCCGGTCGTGCTCGACCAGCAGCTCGGTGGCCTCGGTGCGGTGCACCACCACGCCGGCCCGTTCGCACGCGTGCAGCAGGGCCTCGGCCAGCCGGCGGCCGTCCACCTGGTGGTCGTCGGTGACGTGCAGGCCGCCGCGCACGCCGGGGGCGAGCATCGGCTCCAGCCGGCGGGCCTCGCGGCCGGTGAGCCACTGGGAGTCCAGGCCGAGCCGCTGGTGGAAGGCGTGCAGCTCGCGCAGTTCGGCGCGGTCGTCGGAGTCGAGGGCGACGGCGACGGTGCCGCACTGCCGGTAGCCGGTGCCGTGGCCGCCGCTCGCCTCGGTGAGTTCGGCGGCGAAGGCGGCGTACCGCTCGTTGGAGGCCATCCCGAGGCGCAGCAGCGGCTCCTCGCCGTACTGGAGTTCGGTGACCGGGGCGAGCATGCCCGCTGCGACGTCGGCGGCGCCGTGGCCCGGCCAGGCATCGATCAGGAGGACGCGCAGTCCGCGCTGGGCCGCCCGCCAGGCGACGACGAGTCCGATGATCCCACCGCCGATGACCAGCACCTCGGCGTGGGCGCCCCGTACCAGGCGTGTCAAGACTGTTCTCCCTTCGCCGGAATGACCCGGATCAGGTTCGGACGGTCGCAGGCCGTGCCAGCCCGCCTCTCAGCCCGGTCCGCCGGGCTCCCGCGATGGTGCCCCCACCTTAACTCCGGGGGGTGCGCCCCCTGAAGGCGCCTGCTGAGGGCCTAGGACCAGGGGACCGGGACCGGGCTCAGTACAGTGACGGGCGTGGCTGAGCTGAGCGGAACGGGACAGACGGATCGGGTGGTCGTGGTCGGCGCCGGGCTGGCCGGGGCGCAGTGCGCCGCGGTGCTGCGGCGCGACGGCTGGCAGGGGCGGATCACGCTGGTCGGCGAGGAGCCGCACGCGCCGTACGACCGGCCGCCGCTCTCCAAGGACGTCCTGCTCGGCAAGACCGACAACCCCGCCCTCGACCTCGACTTCGACCGGCTCGGCGTCGAACTGCTGACCGGCCGCCGCGCCACCGGCCTCACCCCCGGCGGCACCGGCGGCACGGCCGGCGTGCTGCACACCGACGCCGGGGACGAGCCGTACGACGCGCTGGTGATCGCCACCGGCGCCGAGCCGCGCGTCCTGCCCGGCGCCGAGCGCGCCCACCTGCTGCACACCCTGGACGACGCGCTCGCGCTGCGCGCGCTGCTGCGCCCCGGCCTGCGCCTGGTGCTGGTCGGCGCGGGCTGGATCGGCGCCGAGGTGGCCACCGCCGCCCGGGCGGCCGGCTGCGAGGTGACCGTCGTCGAGGCCGGCCCGGCGCCCGTCCCCGGGGCGCTGCCCGCCGAGGTCGGCCGGGCGATGGCCGCCTGGTACGCCGAGGCCGGCGTGGAACTGCGCTGCGGCACCGGCGTCACCGCCGTCGAACCGGGCGCGGTGCTGCTCGCCGACGGCTCGCACCTGCCCGCCGACGAGGTCGTGGTCGGCGTCGGCGCCCGCCCGGCGACCGGCTGGCTGGCCGGCACCGGGGTCGCCCTGGACGCCGTCGGCGCCGTCCTGGTCGACGAGCGGCTGCGCACCACCGTGCCCGGCGTCCTCGCCGCCGGCGACTGCGTCAGCTACCCCTCGGCGCGCTCCGCCACCCGGCTGACCGTCCAGCACTGGGACCACGCCCTGCAGTCCGGCGAGGCGGCGGCCGCCACCCTGCTCGGCACCGACGCGCCGCCGTACGACCCGGTGCAGTACTTCTGGTCCGAGCAGTTCGGGCGGATGGTGCAGTACGCCGGGCGGCACGGCGCGGGCGACGAGCTGCTGTGGCGCGGCTCGCCGGGCGGCGCCGGCTGGTCGGTGCTCTGGCTGCGCGACGGAGCGCTGCGCGCGCTGCTCGCGGTGGACCGGCCGCGCGACCTGACCCAGGGCCGGCGGCTGATCGAGCGCGGCGCCGTGCTCGACCCGGCCCGCGCCGCCGACCCGGAGGTCCCGCTGAAGTCGGCGCTCGCTGCCCGGTAGCGGCGGGCGGCGGCCCCGGTTGGTGCGCGGCGGGCCGCCGAGGTGGCAGTCTGGTGCTTGTGAGTGAGATCGAAGCCAAGATTGAAGCCCTGGTCCCCGCGTGGCTGTACCTCCCCGACATCTCCGAGAAGTGGGGTTTGGTGGTCACCGAGGTCCGCAACATGGTCAAGAAGGGTGACCTGATCGCCGTCCGCCGCGGTCCCAACAAGTCGCTCCAGGTCCCGGCGGCGTTCATCGACGAGACCGGCCCGGTGAAGCACCTGATCGGCACGCTGACGGTGCTGCGCGACAGCGGGTTCAGCGACGAGGAGATCCTCGAGTGGATGTTCAGCGAGGACCCGTCGCTGCCCGGCACCCCCGTCCAGGCGCTCTGGGAGAACCGGGCCACCGAGGTCAAGCGCCGCGCCCAGGCGATGGCGCTGTGACCGACCTGGCCGCGACCGGCCCGGCCGTGACCGACCGCCGGGCCCGGCTCGCCGACGCGCGGCTGTACCTGTGCACCGACGCCCGGCGCGAGCGCGGCGACCTCGCCGAGTTCCTGGACGCCGCGCTGGCCGGCGGCGTGGACATCGTCCAGCTCCGCGACAAGGGCCTGGAGGCCAGGCAGGCGCTGGCGGCACTGGAGGTCTTCGCGGACGCCTGCCGCCGGCACGGCAAGCTGCTCGCGGTCAACGACCGCGCCGACGTCGCCCACGCGGCCGGCCCGGACGTGCTGCACCTCGGGCAGGACGACCTGCCGGTGCCCGCCGCCCGGGCGATCATCGGCGAGGACGTGCTGATCGGGCGCTCCTGCCACGCCGAGTCCGAGGTGGACGCGGCCGCCGCCGAACCCGGTGTCGACTACTTCTGCACCGGTCCGGTCTGGCCGACCCCGACCAAGCCGGGCCGCCACGCACCGGGCCTCGGCCTGGTCGAGTACGCGGCGAAGCTCGGGACCGAGCGGCCGTGGTTCGCCATCGGCGGCATCGACCTCGGCAACCTGGACGAGGTGCTGGCCGCCGGCGCCCGCCGGGTCGTGGTCGTCCGGGCCATCACCGCCGCGGACGACCCGGGGGCCGCGGCCGCCGGGTTCGCCCGCCGACTGCGCGCGCTCTGAGCGACCGGGGCCGCCGCCGTCCGTCCCGCCCCGTGTCCCGCGGGGGCGGGCCGGCCCTCGCGGACGTCAGTTCTTGCGGACGTCAGTACTTGCGGACGGTGGCGGCCTCGGCCAGCGCCAGCAGTGTCTCGCGGGCCCGCGGGTCCGCCAGCGGGGCGGCCTCCAGCGCGGTCAGCGACTGCCGCAGCAGCTCCTCGATCCGCTGCTCCACCCGCTCCGGCGCGCCGCTGCGGGCCACCAGCCCGCGCAGTCCGGCGACCTCCTCGGGAGTCAGGTCCGGCGCGCCCAGCCGCTCGTCCAGGTGCCGCGCCTCGGCGGTCGGCAGGCCCCGCATGGCGTGCGCGACCAGCAGCGTCCGCTTGCCCTCGCGCAGGTCGTCGCCGGCCGGCTTGCCGGTGACCGCCGGGTCGCCGAACACGCCGAGCAGGTCGTCCCGCAGCTGGAACGCCTCGCCCAGCGGCAGGCCGAACGCCCCGTAGGCCTCCACCAGCCGGGGCGGGGCGCCCGCCAGCAGCGCTCCGACCTGGAGCGGGCGCTCGATCGTGTACTTGGCCGACTTGTAGTGCAGGACGGTCTGGGCCCGCTCCAGAGCGCCCTGGTCGGTGGAGTCCCCGGCGACCGGCTCCAGCACGTCCAGGTACTGGCCGACCATGACCTCGGTGCGCATCAGGTCGAACATCGGCTTGGCGGCCAGCACCGCCGCCGGGTCGAGGCCGGAGTTCAGGAACAGCTCGTCGCACCAGATCAGCAGCAGGTCGCCGAGCAGCACCGCCGCCGAGGCGCCGTACTGCTCGCGGTCGCCGCGCCAGCCGCGCTCGCGGTGCATCGCCTCGAAACGGCGGTGCACGGAGGGCAGGCCCCGGCGGGTGTCGCTGCGGTCCATGAGGTCGTCGTGCACCAGCGCGCTGGCCTGGAGCAGCTCCAGGGCGGCCGCCGCCCTGGTGATCCCCTCGCCGCTCGCCGCGCCGCCGGCGCCGCGCCAGCCCCAGTAGCAGAACGCCGGACGGAGGCGCTTGCCGCCGTCGAGCAGGAAGTCGCGCAGCGCCTCGGTGACGGGCTCCAGTTGCGGGGAGACCTTGCCGAGCAGGGCCGACTGGCCGTCCATGAAGCCGGCGAGTGCGGCGTTGACGCGCTCGCGCACGTCCTCCACGTCAATCGGATTGGCCGGCCGGTGGCTGGACGAGGTCACGATGGGGCTCCGGAGGTAGCTGGGGTGCAGCGCAAGCGTATCCGGGGTGGAGGGGAACAGCCGTACGCACGGGTTCCGGCCGGTCGCGCCGTCCGGCGTTCGCCCCGAGTCCACCGCTCGTCCATCCGGCGTCTCAGGAATTGGGACCAAGTTGTCCGCGCCCTTGCGCCGACGGCTAACCTGCCATCATGGCACTCGGTATCGCTTCGACCAGACCGGACCGCGCGCAGACGGTCCGCGAGCTCCTGGCCGCCGGAAAGCGGTCCTTCTCCTTCGAGTTCATGCCGCCGCGCACCGAGGCCGGTGAGCAGAAGCTCTGGGACGCCATCCGGCGGCTGGAACCGCTCGACCCCAACTTCGTCTGCATGACGTACGGCGCCGGTGGCTCCTCGCGGGAGCGCACGGTGAACATGGTCGGGCGGATCGCCACCGAGACCACGCTCACCCCGGTCGCCCACCTAACCGCCGTCGACCACTCGGTCGCGGAGCTGCGCAACATCATCGGCCAGTACGCCGACCAGGGCGTGCGCAACGTCCTCGCGGTGCGCGGCGACCCGCCCGGCGACCCGATGGGCGAGTGGGTCAGCCACCCGCAGGGCGTCACCTACGCGTACGAACTGGTGGAGCTGATCAAGGGGATCGGCGACTTCTGCGTCGGCGTGGCGGCCTCGCCCAACATGCACCCGCGCTCGACCAACTGGGACGACGACATCCGGCACTTCGTGGCGAAGGTCCGCGCCGGTGCCGACTACGCCATCACCCAGATGTTCTTCGAGGTCGACGACTACCTGCGGCTGCGCGACCGGGTGGTGGCCGCCGGCTGCGAGACGCCGATCATCCCGGAGATCATGCCGGTCACCAACGCCAAGCAGCTGGAGCGGTTCCCGCAGCTGAGCGGCTCGGCCTTCCCGCCGGACCTGGAGGCCAGGCTGCGCGCGGTGGTCGACGACCCGGCGGCGCTGCGGGCGGTCGGCATGGAGCACGCCACCGCGATGTCCGAGCGGCTGCTGGCGGAGGGCGTCCCCGGGCTGCACTTCATCACGCTGAACCACTCGACGGCGACCCTGGAGATCTACCAGAACCTCGGCCTGCACCGGCGTTGATCTGCGGCGCATCGCGTTCCCGCCCGCGGCGGGAACGCGATGCGGTACCCGGGCCGTTGAACCGGTACAGTCGCCGCACACGCGCGGCGGGCGCGGGCACGCGACTGGGAGGTAGCGGGCGGTATGGGCATCGGATACCTGCTGCTGTACGCCGCGTTGGCGGTGGTGGCGCTCTGGCTGGTCGCCGAGCTGCTGTTCCAGAACCGGGCACCGCTGCACTGGCGCGGCCTCGCCCTGGCCGGCTTCCTCGCGGTGGCCGGCGGGATGGCGGTCGGCTCCGTGCCGGTGATCGGCGCGGGCGCCGCGATGTTCGCGGTCGGGCAGACCTTCGTGACGCTCTCGGTGAAGCGCGGCTACGCGGCCGGGTGGTCGCTGCGCGCGGCTGACGGCAGCCTGCCCGGACCGCTGGCCAAGGTGCCGCTGCTCGGCGCGCTCACCGGCGGAGGCGCGGCGGTCGCCGCGACCGCGGTCGCGGTGAAGCAGGTCGGCGAGGTCGGCAAGGTCGAGGAGGCCCCGGCCCCGGGCCCGGTGGCGCTCGCGGAGGAGTCGGCCGTCGAGCAGACCGCGGCGTTCGAGATGCAGGAGCTGGCCGCCGACGGGGTGTACGCGTCGGCGTACTACGAGCAGCAGGCGGTCCCGCAGCAGGACGCCTACGCCGAGGCCTACCAGCAGCAGCCGTACGGCTACGACCAGCAGCAACAGCAGCCGCAGCAGCAGCAGTGGCAGTCCGACCAGCAGCAGCCGGCCTTCGGCTACGACCAGGGCTACGGCGGCTACCCCCAGCAGGAGCCCTACGGCACCTACCAGCAGCAGCCCGACCCCTACGCCGCCTATCAGCAGCAGCAGTCGTACGGCTACGACCAGCAGCAGCAACAACAGCAGCCGCAGCAGCAGTGGCAGCCGGACCAGCCCGTCAACGGCATCCCCCAGCAGCCCCAGTACGACCAGTACGGCTACCAGCAGCACCCCACCTGGCAACAGCAGCCCTGAAACCGCCCTGCATCCGGCACGAAAAGTCGGCCAGATCGACTTCCTGCTCCACGCACCCCGACTTGCAGCGCCCGCGCCACCTCGGGGCCGGGCCAGGCCTACGCGGCACGAGAAGTCGGCCGGCCCGACTTTCCACTCCGCGCGCCACTCGGTCGACACCCAGCGCGAGAAGTCGGCCGGGGCTCCGCGCACCCCTGGCGTGCCGCCCCCAGGCAAGTCTATGCGCGTAGATTTGGGTCCCGCGTGGCACGAGAAGTCGGCCGGCCCGACTTCCTGCTCCACGCACGCGACTTGCAGCGCCCGCGCTGCCTCGGGGGCCTGCGTGGCACGAAAAGTCGGCCGGCCCGACTTTCCACTCCGCGCGCCCCTCTCGATCGGCATCCGGCGTGAGAAGTCGACCCGAGGCTCCATGCACCCCTGGGGTTTGTGGCTCGCGTGCCGCCCTCGGGCGAATCTATGCGCGTAGAGATGGGTTCCGCGCGCGAGAAGTCGGCTGGCCCGACTTCCTGCTCCAGGTGTCCCGGGGCTTGTGGCTCGCACGCTACCCAGGCGAGTCTATGCGCGTAGAGTCAGCTGGCGCGGCGTGGGAAGTCGGCCGGGTCGACTTCCTGCTCCGCATGCCCTCCTGGGGTGTGCGGTTCGTGCGTCGCCCTCGGGTCAATCTATGCGCGTAGAAGCGGTTTCGTGCGGCGCGAGAAGTCGACCAGGTCGACTTTCCACTCCGCGCGTGCGCTTTTGATCCGTGCCTGGAGCGGGAAGTCGGCCCGGGCGGGACTCGGGCTTGGGGGGTGGGGGCGGGAAGTCGGTTGGGCCGACTTTCTGGGTCGGGTCAGGCGGGGCCGATGAGGTTGGCGACGATGCAGGCGGACATGCCCACGCGGGCCAGGCCGCCGCCGGGGTGGGCGGCGCCGCCGGTGAGGTAGAGGCCGGGGTGGTCCTCGTTGGGAGCCTGGAGGAGGGCGCCGTCGAGGCCGGCGAGGGCCGGGGGCGGGACGGAGCCGAAGAAGGAGCCGGCCTCGCGCTCGGTGTGCTCGGGGGTGCGGACCACGCGCCAGAGCAGGCGCTCGCGCAGGTTCAGGCCGGCCGCGTCGACGTGGTCGAGCATCCGGTCGGCGAAGGCGTCCGCCACTCCGGGGGCGCCCCAGTCGAGGTCCAGGGACGGGGTGGTCGCGGTCAGCACCACGGCCTCGTGCCCCTCCGGGTGCAGCGACGGGTCGTCCGGCCGCAGCACCTGCACCGTCGGCCGGTCGGTCAGCGGCGCGCCCGGGTCGAAGACGCCCGCCAGTTCGGCGCCCGGGTCGCCGGCGTGCACCACCGTGCGGTGCGCCGTGCCCTCCGGGCGCGCGCCGCGCAGTGCGAGCAGCACGCTCACCCGCCCCGGCACGCCGTGCAGCCGCTCGGCGGCGGCGGGCCACTCGTCCGAGCTCTCGGCCGCGCTCATCCACTGGGTGTGCAGCACCCGGGCGTCGATCGAGGAGACCACCACGTCGGCGTCGATCCGGTCGCCCTTGGTCTGCACCCCGCACACCCGCCCGTCGCGGACGATCACCTTGGCGACCGGCGTCTCGAAGCGGAACTCCACCTTGCGCTGCTCGCAGCGGCGGTACACCGCGTCGGCCAGCGCGCGCAGGCCGCCCTTGACGTACCAGACGCCGAACGACTGCTCCATGTACGGCAGCACGGTCGCCCCGGCCGGGGCGGTGCGCGGGTCGAGGCCGAACCGCAGCGCGTGCTCGTGCAGCAGCGCGGTCAGCCCCGGGTGCCCGCCGAGCTGCTCGGCTGCGACGTCGGCGAGCGTCCACTGGCGCGGGCCGCGCCGCAGGCCGAACAGGCCGCGCCGGGGCGGGCCGGGCACGGGGTAGGGGTCGGTGCGCAGCGCCGCCGGGTCATCGGGCAGCGGCTCCTCCAGCAGCGGACGGCGGGTGGCCTCCCAGACGGTGCGGCCGTGGTTGAGCACGTCGGCCCACTGCTCGCCGGCGCCCGGGCCGAAGGCCTGGTCGAGGGCCTGGACCACGCCGCCCCGGGAGGCGTTGGGCAGGGAGACCGCCGTCCCGTCGGGGAACAGGTGCCGGCTCTCCGGGTCGACCGGGCCGAGCTCGACCAGCTGCTCCAGCGGCTCGCGCCCGGTCTTCAGGGCGAGGTCCCGGTAGACGGCGGGCAGGGTGAGCAGTCCGGGGCCGGTGTCGAAGGCGAAGCCGTCGCGCTCGTAGCGGCCGACCATGCCGCCGTGGGTGCGGCGGGCCTCGCAGACCGTCACCTTGTGCCCGAGGGTCGCCAGCCGGGAAGCCGCCGCGAGCCCGCTCATACCTGCGCCGATGATGACGATCCGTGCCATGGTCCCGATCCTAGGTCCGCCCGGTGGCCCCTTCGGCCACCGGCTGCCCGCCCACCGCCCCCGCGGCCCGGGCGGCCCGGCGTTCGCGGCGGCGGGCGCGGAAGGCGCGGATCCGGTTGATCGCGAACCACACCAGCAGCACGCCGACCAGCAGCAGCACGGCGGAGATCGAGGCGGCCAGCCACGGGTGGAAGATCGCCAGCGTGACCAGCCCGGCCACCGAGACGTCCTCGGCCAGCGAGACCGCGATGTTGCTGGCCGGCTCGGGCGAGGTGTTCACCGCCATCCGCAGCGAGGCCTTTACCAGATGGCTGACCAGCGCGGTCGTGCCGCCCATCGCGCCCGCCGCGACCTCGCCCAGCGAACCCGGGTCGGCGGAGGCGATCAGCGCGCCGACGGTGGCACCCGCGACCGGCCGGATCACCGTGTGGACGGCGTCCCAGACGCTGTCCACGTACGGGATCTTGTCAGCCACCGCCTCCAGCAGGAACAGCGCGGCGGCGGCGAGCAGCACATCGGTGCGCTCCAGGGCCGACGGCACCGAGTCGGCACCGGCGAAGCGGCCCAGCAGGCCGAGCAGCAGCACCACCGCGTAGGCGTTGATCCCGCTGGCCAGTCCGCTGGTGAAGATCAGCGGGACGATCGTCATCCGTTTCCCCGTCCGTTCCTGCTCGCGGCCCCGCCGGATTCGGCCGGGCTCGCCGTACCGTACCGGGACGCCGCGGGCGGGGCCGGTGGTTCCGGTCCGCACCGTCTGAGTACGGATACTCAGATCACCGATTGAGTACCTGTGCGGATGGCCTCCGACCTGCGCGGACGCCAGAGTGGTGGCACCGGGACGGCGGCGCGTCGGGCGCCCCGCCCCGTGCCGGCCGGTGGCCGCGCACCGCCGGCAC
>NZ_JBHVER010000125.1:0-24225 GCF_042802195.1 Kitasatospora sp. NPDC057500
GCCGGGTGGTCCGCGGGACCACACCGGCCGGCTCGACCGTTACGGACCGCCCGGGCGGGCGGCCGGTCGGGTCAGAGGCAGAGCAGCGTGCTGACGGTGCTGGTGCCGCAGTTGATGACGCTCAGCGAGCTGGCGCTGGCGAGCGTGTCGTCGATCGGGGCCGCCTCGGTCTCGGGCAGCTCCAGGGTCTGGAGGTCGAGGATCGCCATGACGTTCTCCTTCGGTGCGGTGGATCACCCGGCCGGGCGGCCGGGAGTCTGTGGGGGGCACGGGCCGCAGGGGCCCTGGGTGAAGGGAAGGAAGGGGGTGCCGGCCAGGGCGGTGCCCAGGGCCAGCAGGATTCCGGCCGAGCCGGTCGCCAGGTCCGTCGACAGACGCAGCAACTGGTCGCCGGGGAAGGCGAGGTGGCCGTGGAAGGGGACCAGGTGGAGTGCCAGCAGGGCGCGGTGCCGGGTGAGCAGGGGTTCCGTCGTCGCCGGGTCGCCGGTCAGAGCGAGGTGGGCGAGGAGTCCCGCCCGCCCGTTGAACAGGCCGGGCTGGATCACGAACTCCGGTTCCGCCGCCTTGCGGATCATCGTCTGCCGTCCGGCCGACAGGCTGTCGGGCCGGTGGGCGAGCAGCGCGGCGAGGGCGAGGCCGATCCCCGTGCTGCCGGTTTCGATGTAGGGCAGCACCCGGCGCCGGTCGACCACCTGGAGGGTGCCGTCCGCGACCTGGACGCAGCGTTCGAGGTCGAGTTCCAGGAGGCTCTCGGCCTGGTCCAGCAGGGCGTGGTCCCCGGTGTGCTCGTACAGGCGGACCAGGGCGAGCGCGGCGCCCGACGCTCCGGCCAGCAGGCCGGCCCGCCGCCGGGCGTCGCCGCGGCCGGTCTTCTCCCAGGTCGTCGCGGCACTCCTGGCGGCGGCCAGGGCCTCCTCCAGCAGCCGCTCGTCCCCGGTGGCGCGTGCGAAGTGGAGCAGCGTGAGGGCGATGCCCGGGCCGCCGGAGGCGAGCGTCGGGGTCGGGGCCGTCCCGTCCTCGGCGGCTTCGGCCGCGCGGAGGCGGCGCAGGAGTCCGGACGCCCGCTCGTGCTCGCCCAGCAGGTCGAGGACGTAGGCGACGCCGTGGCCGCCGTGGTAGAGCCCGGGGGCGAGGCCTCGGTCGCGGGCGGCTTCGGCGAGCCACCGAACGTGTGCGGCGTCGACGCCGGCGCCGGTCGTGTGCAGGGCGTAGAGCACCCCGGCCGCGCCGTGGGCCAGGCCGAGCCCGCCGTGGGTGAACTGGGCGACGTCGCCCGGGAAGAGCCGGTCGGCGCGCTCGGGGGTGGCCGCCGCGGCGATGCCGGCGGCCAGCGAGTCCCTGATCGCGGGCCAGTCGGCGACCGGGGCCTCCAGCAGCGCCCGGGTCTCGGCGCGACCGGCGCCCAGTTCGGGGCGGGGCGTGCGGCCGTCCCCCGGGGAGTGGGCAAGCCGGCGGCGGATCTCGTCGGTGTAGCCGGGCGGCACCGGGAAGCGCCGCTCGATCGCGTCCGCGAGCCGGCCGGCGCTGTCCTGGTCCAGCGCGGTGAGCTGGACCAGCGGGTAGAAGAGCCACAGGCGCAGCGCCGCCAGCGCGTACCGGTCGATGTCCGTCCCGGTGCGGCCGAGCGGGGCGGTGAAGCCGGCAGCGCCCAGTGCGGGGCGCAGGAAGTCCTCGACGGTGCTGGCGAGTTCGAAGTCGATGAGGCACAGCTCGCCGTCCGGCCTGATGATCAGGTTCCGGGGGTGGAGGTCGCCGAAGACGACGCCGCGGGCGTGGATCCGCTCCAGGGCCCGTTCCACCTGGTCGACGATCGCCAGCGCGTCCCGGGTGTACGCGGCGACGGCGTCCTCGTCGGCGTCGGGGTGGATCAGCGGGTAGCGGGCGGTCAGCCACTCGCTGAGGGACTGGCCGGCCACGTACTCCTGGACGAGGAACTCGTGCTCCCAGGCCGTCAGCAGTCCGTGCTGGGCGGGGACCCCGGGGACTCCGGCCAGCCGGTCCAGGACGGCGTGCTCGTTGTGCAGCCGGGTCACCGCGTCCACGCCGCGCTGGTCCAGCCCCGCGTACGGGCGGGCCTCCTTGAGTACGACCGGCGGACCGTCCCGCCCGTCGCGGGCCAGGTAGACGCCGCCGGCGTTGGAGAAGTGCAGCACCCGCTCCACGGTGTACGGCAGGCCGGTGTCGCGCTGGACCGCGCGCTCGGCGACCGCCTGGGCGATGCACTCCGGCACCGGCGCCCAGGAGGGGACGGTGAAGGCGGCGCCGCGCACGTCCGGGACGAGCCGCCCGTCGGGCGTGGCCAGGGCCAGCACCCGTTCGCCCGACCCGTCGCGGCAGTGGCGCTCGGCGAAGCCTCCGTACCTCAGGTAGAGCGGGCCGTCCTGCCAGCGCAGGTCGCTGAGGATGTAGGGGCCCTTCCGGCCGGCGAGCAGCGCGCCGAGGCCGTCGAGGCAGCGCGCCAGCTCGGCGTCGTCCACCGGGTAGAGCGTGCAGAACTTCCCGCTGGAGCCGCGTGGCGCGTACTTGGAGTTCTGCACCTGGAGGATGGGCAGACCGCGCAGGAACTTGAAGGTGATCCGTTCGCGCAGGCAGTAGGCGTGGACGGTCTCCAGCACCTCCTCCGCGGTCGCGGTGCACGAGGAGACGTGGATCTTCCAGCCCTGGTCCGGGATCCGTACGCCGGCGGGGCGCACCACCGCCCACATCTCCAGGTCCCCGCGATCCCAGCCTTCGGGCAGCGGGCGGGTGACGGCGGCGAACTCCTCGTGCGCTCCCCAGCGGCGGGGCGAGTCGTAGAAGAGCGGGTCGGCGTAGGCGTAGGCCTCGTACCGGTTGTCCAACGGAACCCTCCTCGTGGCGGGGGTCGGCGCGGGCGGGACGGCGTGGGGCGGAGCGGGAGGCGCGGAACAGCGCGGTGCGGCGCGGCATGGAGCGGTACGGCGCCGGGCGCGGCGGGGCGGGTGGTGTACGGCGGGAGGCCCGATCCCGGAGCGGAATTCCGGTATGGCGATCAGGCCATCCGAATAATGAGTTCCGTCTCGACGCCGCCGCAACGGCGCGCAATCCACGGTGCCGGCCGGAATCGCGCACCCCGGCCGCCCATGGCGCCGCCGCGCGAGCGGGGCACGGGGATGCGCGCCGCCCCGCGGTCCGGGAGCGGACGGAACGCCCATCGGCACAGGCCAGGGGCGGCGCGCGCCCGGCGCGCCGTCGGGTCCGGCCGTCGAGGGGATGTCGCCACCCTCGGCCTACAACTCGAACAAATGCCCGGCGTTTGATATTGCCGTTCTATTTCCGGAGTATTTCAAGCGGCCGGGAAATTTGTTTTCCCTTGACCGACCGGGAGCCTCATCGGAATGATTCGTTCGCACGAGTCCGACCCCGGACGCCACTTCCGCCCCGTCAGGACCGGGGGCGGGTCATCAGGGACCGGGTCACCGGGGGCCGAGTCGCGCGTAGCCGGCCGTGCCGTGCAGCACGGCGCCGGCGGTGCGGGCCGCCTCCAGGCTCCGGCCGAGCACCTCCGCGCCCTGTTCCGGGGCGAGGTCCATGAGATCCGACGGCCAGGTCCCCGGCGGCACGACGAGTACGACCACCAGGCCCCGGCCCTCGGCGGCCGCCACCCAGCCGGGCGAGGCACGGACCTCGGAGGCCGGCTCCCAGAGCTGGCGGCCGCCCACCAGGACGAGCCGGCTCAGCACGTTGCCGTGCAGCCCGACCACGGCGGTGGTGGCGGGCGGCTCCCCCGCCGCCAGCACGAAGCCGCTGTCCACCGCGCTCTCGACGAACTCCTCGTACAGCCGCGGCCCGATCTCCACGATCAGTTCCGCGAACGGCGGCCCGGCCGCCGTCGCGCGTACCGCCAGCGCCCAGACCATCGGCGCCGCTCCACCGTCACCCGCTTCGTCCGCCATACCCCTTCAACGAGCCGGCCGCCCGATCGGAGCGGGCCGACCCCGTCGGCCGCGGCGAGGCCGACGCCCCTCCTCCGCCCGCTACTCCAGGACCTTGGCGAGGAAGGCGGTGAGGTTGCCCATCATGCGGTCGACCTTCTCCTCCAGGGTGAGCGACTCGCGGAACCGCGTACCGGGGTCCTTCAGACCGCGCACGTAGAGCGAGCAGGCCAGGTCGGCGCACATGTAGGCACCGACGGAGTGGCCCTGCTTGCCGGCCTTCCCGGCCCTCGGCGCCACCAGCAGGGAGACCCCGTCGGCGTGCGGGGTGCGGCACAGCGAGCAGAGGCTGCCCCGGGCCTGCCAGGCCGTCGCCCCGGAGGCGCGCAGCACGATGGCGACCAGGCGGCCGTCCAGCTCGATCACCAGGTAGCCGCGGTCGGGGGCCTGCGGGTCGCGCCAGCCGAGGAAATCGAGGTCTTCCCAGGGGCGTTCGGCCAGGTCCCGCGGCACGTTCAGCCGGGCGGCCTCGCCCTTGCTGCAGTTCACGAAGGCGGCGCGGATCTCGGATTCGGTCAACGGCTTCATGCCGGCCAACGTAAATTACCCGGTAATCCTGGGCAAATGGATTAATCGCCCAGGTGAGCGATCCGGCGGTCATGGCGCGCGGGCCTCGACGCGGCCCCTGCCCGCGCGTCAGGACGCGCCCCCCGGCGCGCCGCTCGGACGAACGGCGGTACGGGTCTGGCGCCCGCCCCCGCCGCCGGGCGAGGGTGGTGGAGGCCCACCGAGCGTTCCCCAGCGGAAGGAAGTCGAGATGAGCGAGACCGTCGCCGGCGTGCGGATCCCGGACAGCGTCCTGGCCCGGGAGGCCACCGAACTGGTCAGGGAGACGGCCTCCCCGCTGCTGTTCGACCACTCCCGCCGGGTGTTCCTGTTCGGCGCGCTGCGCGGCGCGGAGCAGAAGCTGGACTTCGACCCCGAGCTGCTCTACGTCGGCGCGATGTTCCACGACCTCGGGCTCACCCCGCGCTTCGCCGGCACCGACCAGCGCTTCGAGATCGACGGCGCCGACGAGGCCCGCCGCTTCCTGCACGCCCACGGCATCACGGGCGAACCCGCCGACCGGGTCTGGACGGCGATCGCCCTGCACACCACCCCGGAGATCCCGCTGCACATGGCGCCGGAGGTCGCCCTGGTCACCCGGGGCGTGGAGCTGGACGTCCTCGGCATCGGCTACCACGCCGTCACCGACGCCGAGCGCGCCGCCGTCACCGCCGCCCACCCCCGGCCGGACTTCAAGAACCGCATCCTCGCCGCCTTCACCGAGGGCATCAGGGACCGGCCCGCCACCACCTTCGGCAACGTCAAGGCCGACGTGCTGGCCCACTACCTGCCGGGCTTCGAGCGAGGCGACTTCGTCGAGGTCATCAAGGGCTCCCCTTGGGCGGAGTGACGGACGGTCAGCCCACGGCCGACGGGGCGTCGCGGGCCACGCGGTGCGCACGCGACGGACATCCTCCGTACACACGACCGGCCTACAGTCCGCCGTCATGAATCGATCATGTTCACGCGGGGAGGGTCGCGGGCCCGGGCTCCGGTCCCGCGCCCTGCGGATCCTCCGGCCGGCCTGGGTGGCGGCGCTCTGCACGGCGGTCCTGCTCACCCTGGCCGGCCCGCCCGCCGGGCAGGCCGTCGCGAGCGGGGTCAGCGGCACCGCCGACCAGGTGCTCTTCGCGGGCGGCACCGGCGGCTACGGCTGCTACCGCATCCCGGCCCTGGTCCGCTCCGCGGCGGGCACCCTGCTCGCCTTCGCCGAGGCCCGCAAGTCCCCGACCTGCGCCGACCGCCAGGACATCGACCTCGTGGTGCGCCGCTCCACCAACGACGGCCGCAGCTGGGGCCCGGTCGAGCTGGTGCTCTCCGGCAGCCCCGACAACGCCGACCAGCCCTACACCCGCGGCAACGCGGCGCCCGTGGTGGACGCCACCACCGGCCGGATCCTCCTGCTCTCCACCTCCAACCCCGCGACGCCGACCGGCAAGCGGCTGCCCTGGATCCAGCACAGCGACGACGACGGCCGCACCTGGTCCGCGGCCGAGCAGCTGACCTCGACCTTCTCCGGGAACACCAACGGCTGGTTCGCCACCGGCCCCGGCCACGGCGTCCAGCTCACCCAGGGCCAGCACGCCGGCCGTCTGGTCGTCGGGGCGCACCAGGTCCCGTCGGCCGGCACGGACTACGCGGGCGTGCTGTACAGCGACGACCACGGCGCCACCTGGCAGGCGAGCGCGACCCCCAACTCCTACGTGGCGGACCCGGCCAACCCGGGCCAGGCGCTGGTAAACCCCGGCGAGGTGTCCGTCACCGAGCTGCGCGGCGGCAGCGTCTACGCCATGGCGCGCAACCAGATCGGCGGCAACGCCAACCACCGCACCCGGGCGACCAGCACCGACGGCGGGACCACCGTGCCCGCCGCCACCGTGATCCCCTCGCTGGTCACCCCGGACGTCCAGGGCTCCGTGCTCGCCCTGCGGCAGACCTGGCAGAACGCGTCGGGCGACACCCTGCTGTTCTCCGGCCCGGCCGATCCCACCAGCCGCAAGAACATGACCGTGCGGTACTCCACCGACAACGGCATCACCTGGAAGACCCCCGCCAACGGCCTGATCACCGGCAACGCGTCGGGCTACTCCGACCTGGTGGAGACCGTCGGCGGCGAGGTCGGGCTGCTCTACGAGACCGGCACCACCTTCTCCGCGGACCAGATCCACTACCGCACCCTCACCCCGGCCGCGCTCGGGGTGCCCGGCGGCTTCCACGGCGACGGCTCCGACCAGCAGCAGGTCGCCGCGGCCGTCACCACGCCCGACGCGAGCTCGCAGCACGGCGACGCCTACCCGCGCGGCGGCGCCGCGCTCGGCGCCGGCCGCTTCTACCAGGGCCTGGTGCTCGACAACACCGGGACCGCCGCCCAGTACGCGGACCTGCCGTGGTCGCGCCCGACCGACCCCGGCGCGGGCGACTTCACCTACGCCCTCTGGTTCAAGTACCGGGCGACCGCCGCCACCGCCCAGCAGGTCCTGTTCTGGGGCTACGGCGTCGGCGCCTCCGCCCCGCAGGTGTGGCTGCGCGCCCAGCCCGGCCAGGACCGGCTCTACGGCTGGGTGCAGGGCACCGACGCCGGAACCCCCGTCAGCCTGCCCGACCCGTCGGCGGCGACCGCCTTCGGTGACGGCGCCTGGCACCTGGTGACCCTGTCGCGCACCGGCGGCACCGTCAGCCTGGCGGTCGACGGCGGCACCCCGGCCACCGCCACCGGCGTCACCGGCGCCGTCACCCCGGGCCCGGCCGACCGGTCCACCGGGCTGCGCATCGGCGCCAAGGCCAACGCCGCCGCCGACGACCGCTTCACCGGCTCACTGGACGAGTTCCGGCTGTACCGCACCGCGCTGACGCCCGCCCAGACCACCGCGCTGCGCGACGCCAACGCGGCCGAGCTCTCGCCCGCCGCCGACGCGGCGCTCGGCGTGCGGCTGCCCTTCCAGGTCCTGGACGGCGCGGTGGTGCCCACCCGCTCCACGATCGCGATCGAGGAGGACGTCTCCGGGCACTGCGCCGACGGCACCCTGCTGGGCAGCGGCAAGCCCTCGCTGGTGGCCGGCCGGGTCGGCGCGACCGGCCTCGCGGTCGGCGGCACCCACCCCGGCGTCGAGGTCCCCTACACGCCGACCCTGGACGTCGGCTCGGGCGACTTCACCTACACCGTCTGGTTCAAGTACCAGGCCGGCACCGGCGACCAGGCCCTGCTCTGGGCCTACGGCTCCACCTCCGGACAGCGCTCGCTGTGGGTGCGGGCGCAGCCCTCCCAGGACCGGCTCCACGCCTGGGTGCAGACCACCACCGACACCGTCTCGGTGACGCTGCCGGACACCTCCTCGGCCACCGCCTTCGGCAACGACGCCTGGCACCTGATGGCCCTCACCCGCACCGGCGGCACGGTGCGGCTCAGCGTGGACGGCGGCGCGGGCGTCTCCGTCGACGGCCTCACCGGGTCGCTGACGGCCGCCCCCGAACAGGGCATCGAGGGCCTGCGGGTGGGCGCCAAGCCCACCGGCACCGATGTGCTGACCGGCTCGCTGGACGACGTCCGGCTCTACCACCGGGCGCTGAGCGCCGCCGAGCTGGCGGCGGTGGCCGGCTCCCCGACCGGCAGCAGCGGCTACTACCCGGCCGACCTGCCCGCGCTCTGGTGGAGCTTCGAGAGCCAGTGGACCCAGCAGCACGACGTGGTGCGCCTGGACAACGGGCCGTCCACCCCGGACAGCTCCGTCCACTGCGTCAACGCCCGGGTGGACGGCGGGGCCGGGCTCACGCCGTCCGGCGCGTTCGGCGCGGCGCTCGCCCTGGACGGCACCGACGACGCCGTGCGGCTGCCCTACCGGTCGGCGGTGGCGCTGGGCGCCGGCGACTTCACCATCAGCACCGAGGTCCGCTTCCAGGCCGGGCCGGCCGACCCGGAGCAGGTGCTGGTCTGGGCCTACGGGGCGGGCTCCGCCGAGCGGCAGATCTGGCTGCGGGTCCAGCCCGCGCAGGACCGCCTCCACGCGGCCTTCGAGACGGACACCGCGACCACCACGGTGACGGCGGTGGACGCCTCGGCGGCCACGGCGTTCGGCGACGGGCTCTGGCACCAGGTGGCGCTGCGCCGCTCCGGCGGCACGCTCCAGCTGCTGGTGGACGGCGCTGTGGTGGGCTCGGCGCCCGTCCCGGCGGGCTCGGTGACGGTCACCGACGCGTTCGCGGTCAACGGGTTCGAGCTCGGGGCGAAGCCCGACGGCACCAACCGGTTCACCGGCGCGTTCGACGAGTTCCGGATCCACCGCCGGGCGTTGACCGACCAGGAGCTGGTGTCCGTGCACAGCACCAACGCCGACCTGGGCCCGGTCACCGCCGTCCGGCTCGGCTTCGACTCGCTCAGCCCGACCGGCTTCGCCAAGGGGTGAGCCCCGGGTGAGCCGGCCCCGGGTGGATCCGGGGGGTGCCCCGCGACGCCGCGCGCGTCGCGGGGCATCCGCGCTTCCGCTCCCGGACTGGCCGGGGCCAAGCTGGGGGCATGACTGTTGGCAGGGTCGCCCTGGTGACCAGCGAGGCCGGTCTCGAACTCGACGAGGACCTGCCGGCCGTGGTGGCGGCACTGGGCGAGCGGGGGCTGGCGGCGGAGCCTGTGGTGTGGGGCGGTGCGGGCCGGACGCCCTGGGAGAGCTTCGACCTGGCGGTCGTCCGCTCGACCTGGGACTACGCGGAGCGGCTCGACGAGTTCCTGGCCTGGGCCGACGGCACGGCGCGCGCCACCCGGCTGTGGAACCCGGCGCCGCTGATCCGCTGGAACAGCGACAAGCACTACCTCGCGGAGCTGGCCCGGCGCGGGGTCGCCGTGGTGCCGACACGATTCCTGGAGCCCGGGTCCCCGGACGGCCCGGCGTGGCCCGACGGCCCGGACGGCGTCGTGGTCAAGCCGGTCGTCTCGGCGGGCGCCGTGGACACCGCCCGCTACGAGGCCGGCCGGTCCGGGGAGGCCGCCCGGCACGCCCGGGCGCTGCTGGAGCGGGGCCGCGGTGTGATGGTCCAGCCGTACCTGCCCCGGGTGGCGGAGGGGGAACGCGCGCTGGTCCTGTTCGACGGCGAGTTCAGCCACGCGGTCCGCAAGGGGCCGGTGCTGACGGAGCCGGGGGTGATCGACAACGACCGCCTCCCGCACCCCGACGTCACCGCGCACCGGCCGACGGAGGCGGAGATCCGCACCGCACTGGCGGCCCTGGCGGCGGTGCCCGCGGCCCGTCCCCCGCTGTTCGCCCGGGTGGACCTGGTGCTGGACGCCGGCGGGGCGCCGGTGGTCCTGGAGCTGGAGCTGGTCGAACCGAACCTCTTCCTGGACACCGATCCGCTGGGCCCCGGCCGGTTCGCCGACGCGGTGGCGGCACTGCAGCGGGGCTGAGCCGAAGCGGGCGCTCGGCGCCGGGCGCTCAGCGGTGGCCCGTCCACTCCGGCAACCGACCGAGCGGCCAGGTCGTCACCAGCCGGTCCGGGCCCAGACCGGCCTTCGCGGCGCGCGCGTAGCCGGTGGCCTGCCGGCGGAGCTGCTCGGGCGCGTGGGCGTCGGTGTCCACCGCGAAGAGGCAGCCCGCCTCCGCCGCCAGCGCCAATAGGTCGTCCGGCGGGTCGCGCCGCTCGGGGCTGCAGTTGATCTCCACCGCCGTCCCGGACCCGGCGCAGGCCGTGAAGACCTCGCGGGCGTCGAAGCGGGACTGCGGGCGGCCCCGGCCGGTGATGATCCGGCCGGTGCAGTGCCCGAGCACGTCGACGTGCGGGTTGCGCACGGCGGCCACCATCCGGGCGGTCATCGGTCCGGGGTCGGAGCGCAGCCTGGAGTGAACCGAGGCCACCACCACGTCGAGCCCGTCGAGCAGTTCCTCCTCCTGGTCGAGCGAGCCGTCCTCCAGGATGTCGCACTCGATGCCGGTCAGCAGCCGCAGGCCGGAGCCGGGACGGGCGTTGACGGCGGCCACCGCGGCCAGTTGCAGCCGCAGCCGGTCGGGACTGAGGCCGTGGGCGACGGTGAGCCGCGGCGAGTGGTCGGTGAGGACCGCCCAGCGGTGCCCCAGCTCGCCCGCCGCCTCGGCCATCACCTCGATCGGGCTGCCGCCGTCGGACCAGTCGGAGTGCAGGTGGCAGTCGCCCCGGCTCGCCGTCACCAGGTCCCAGCCGGCCCGGGCCCCAGGGCCGCTCTCCTCCTCCAGCCGCGCCAGGTAGGCGGGCACCGCGCCCGCCGAGGCCTGGGCGATCACCTCGGCGGTGACCGGGCCGACCCCGTGCAGCGTCCGGGCGCGGGCCGCGTCCACCGGGCCGGCCGGCAGCGCGCGGACGGCGTCGGCCGCCGTGTGGAACGCCCGCACCCGGTACGGCGAGGCGTCGCGCCACTCCAGGAGGAAGGCGATCCGCCGGAGCGCTTCGACCGGATCCATGCCTCCAGTGTTCGCCGGCCCCGGGGCCTGCGCGCGGCCTGTGCGCGCCCGGGAATGCACGGCGCGGGGCCCACGTTGGACGCGGGTGAAAACGATTTCCGTCTCCGATCGGGAGGACCTCTCCATGGCCCGCAACGACCTGCGCCCGGTGATCAGGCTCCGTTCCACCGCCGGTACCGGCTACACCTACGTCACCCGCAAGAACCGCCGCACCGACGCCGACCGGATGGTGCTGCGCAAGTACGACCCGGTCGCCGGGCGGCACGTCGACTTCCGCGAGGAGCGCTGAGCGCAGCCCCTGGTGCGGCCGCGAGGTGCGGCCCCGCGGCTCTGGCGGCGCGGCGGCGGCGCGGGTCATGATGGCCCCCATGGGGCGACCGAGGGGAACCATCGACTGCGGGGACTTCACCCTGCGCCGCTGGCGCGGACTGCCGGACCTCGCGGCGGCACTGGTGCTGATCGAGGAGTCGCGGGAGCATCTGCGGCCCTGGGAGTACTGGATCACCGGGCACGACGAGGAGATGACCCGGGGCTTCCTCGAACGGTCCGTCGTGCGGTGGGAGGCGGGCGAGGTGTTCAACTACGCCATCGCCGGCGGGGACGGGCCGCTGCTCGGGATGTGCCAGGCCTACCGTGCGGCCGACCCCCGGGGGCCGCGGCTGGGGTACTGGCTGCACCCGGACGCCATTGGCCGCGGCATCGCGACCCGGTCGGCGGCGGCGCTGGCCGCCGAGATGTTCACCCTGCCGGGCGTGGAGTACGTGGAGATCGCGCACGACCTGGCCAACACCCGGAGCGGCGCCGTCCCGCGCCGGCTGGGTTTCGCGGAGGTCCGGCGCGGGCCGCTCGCACCGCCCGTCGCTCCGGCTGACAGCGGGATCGAGGTGGTCTGGCGGCTGGAGCGGCCCGTGGACTGACCCGGGCGGACGGCGTGCGCGGTCAGACGTGCGGGACGGTCGGGCCGCCGCTCGCGCGGTTCGCGCCGAGCGGGGCGAGGATCGTGGTGGCCGCCGCCAGGGACTCGGCGAGCCGGGCGGCGGTTCGGCTGGCCTCGTAGAGCTGCTCGCGGGCGTCGCGGGCGCTCCTGGCGGCCGCGAACGCCGCGTCCCCGGCGGCGACGGAGGCGATCCGGCCGGCCGCCTGCTCGCTGCTGAGGAACGCCTCGACGTGGTCCAGCAGTTCGGGCAGCCGCGCGGTCAGCCCGGCCAGCGCGCCGACGGTCTCGGCAGCCTCGGCGGCGTGCAGCAGAACCGGTCGGCCGCCCTGCGGGGCGGCGCCGGCGGCGCGCAGCAGTTCGGCGGCCTCGGCGGCCAGGTGGGCGACGGACAGGTTCGGGGGGACGGGCCGGGTCATCGGTTTCCTCCTCGGCGGTGGCGACGGTGCGGCCGGGTGGACGCCGACGGCCCGCCGGCGTCTTCCGACGGGCCGTCAGCACCGGCCCGGGGGCGCGTCTTCCCGCGGCGGCGCGCGGTATGCCACCCGATTCCGGCCGAGGAGTACGAGGAGTACGAGGAGTACGAGGAATCCGGGGGGGTAGGGGGGTCCGGGGCTCAGGTGTCGCCGCCGGGCCCCGGCGGCTGTTCGGAGCGTTCCGGGGCCCACCGGCCCGGGGTGGCGTAGGCGGTCAGCGCGTAGATGGCGACGACGTCGATCGCGATGATCGTCAGCGACCAGACCGGGTAGGACGGGACGAAGGACATCTGCGCGAAGGCGTTGAGCACCAGGACGACGACGCCGGCCCACCGGGCCCACTGCGTGCGCAGGGCCAGGACGCCGTAGGCGGCGCCGAGTTGGGCGACGGCCAGGGCCAGCATCACCCAGCCCCAGGCCAGCAGGTCGCCGAAGACGAAGTGGGCGTCCCCGATGAAGACGTGCGAGCCGGCGATGGCGGAGATGCCGTCCAGCGCGTTCAGGGCACCCACCAGCACCAGCAGCACACCGGCGAAGGTCAGCAGCCCGGACCCGACGTGGTCGTCGGTCGCGGGCGTCCCAGCCGACGGGGTGGCGCCGTGGGGAACGGCGGCGGTCATGGTTGCCTCCAGGTGGTCCGGCCGTGGCCCGGCTCCGGGTGCGGGGCACGGCAGGTACGGGGCACGGCCCCGGCCACCACTGCGCCACGCCGGCCCGGCCCCGGGGACCACCCGCTCCGGGTGATTTCAGTGCCCCACCGCCACCTTGGCCGCCACGATCACCAGCCCCAGCAGCAGGTTGACCGCGCCCTCGACGAGCACCTGGCGCGGTGCGGCCCCCGCCCGGCGGGCGCCCAGGCCCGCCCAGCCCACCTGCTGGGCCACCGCGACGCCGAGCGCCAGCCAGGCGTTCTCCCCCGCCCCCAGCCAGGGGCTGAGCAGCACCGCCAGGGCGGGCAGCGCCGCGGCCTCGACGATCGGCCACTCGTGCCGCCCCACCCCGCGCACCTGGTGCCAGGTGACCTGGCGGCCGGCCTCGCGCTGTCCGGCGACGTGCGCGTAGACGTGCGCCGCCCAGAACACCAGCCCGGTGACCGCCAGCAGCAGGACGAGCGAGATCCGCGGGTGCGGTCCGCTCGGGCTGGAGGCCGCGATCACGGAGGCCGCGAGCATCGAGCCGTAGACCGCGCCCGCGTAGTCGGTCCGCGCGGGCCGTCCGGGGGCCGCTCCGGGCGGTCCCGGCGGGCCGGGGACGGGCCCGCGGGACGCCGGTCCGGGGACGGTCACGACGGCCTCCTGCGGGATCGGTGCCGGGCCGCTCCACCGGGGCCGGCCCTCGCGTCGATCGTCGCCGCCGCTCCGGCGCCCGGCCTCACCCCCGGAGGGTGACGCGGGGTGCCCCGGCGCTCGGATGGCACCCGGCGCCCGGGCCGTACTACCGTCTAAGTGGCGCCTCCCGGAGGCGCCCGCAACGGCGCGCCCGCGGCCCGCCGCTCCGCGCCCGGCCGTGCCCTCCCGCACGGCGGAACCACCAGGCGGTGGCCACATGCCGCACACCCGCACCGCACCCGTGAGGCTTCCGAACGGGGACCCGCTGCTGGACACCCGGGTCCGTCCGCCCGGTCCGCCCGCCGCCACCTTCCTGCGCCGCGAGCGGCTGCTGCGCCGGCTCGACACGGCCGCGTCCCGGCCGGTGACCCTGGTCGACGGGCCCGCGGGGGCGGGCAAGACCCTGCTGGTGGCCGACTGGCTGGCGCGCGGCCGGCTCCCCGGCCCCGCGGGCTGGCTCACCCTGGAGGAGGGCGACAACCAGCCCGGCACCTTCTGGGCGTACGTCCGCGAGGCCCTCCAGGGCGGCGTGCCCGGGCTGCCCGACGAGGTCGGCGCACCGGCGAGGGCCGAGCACGTCGAGCCGTCCCTGCTGGTGCGGCTGGCCGCCTGGATCAACGCCCGGCCGCAGCCGCTGGTCCTGGTGCTGGACGAGTTCGAGCACATCGACAACCCGCGGCTCACCGGGCAGCTGCACGACCTGGTCCGCCACACCGCCGGGCGGCTGCGGCTGGTGCTGGTCGGCCGGCGCGAGCCGCTGCTGCCGCTGCACCGCTACCGGGCCGCCGGCGAACTCGGCGAACTGCACGCCGCCGACCTCGCACTCAGCCGGGCCGAGGCGGGCGCGCTGCTGGAGCGCCACGGGCTGCGCCTGGACGCGTCCACCGTGGACGCGGTGCACCGGGCGGTGTCCGGCTGGGCGGCCGGGCTGCGGCTGCTCGCGCTCGCCGCCAAGGACGCCGACGACCCCGGCGCCTACCTCGGACGGATCGACGCCGGGCACGCCGCGCTCTCCGACTTCCTGCTCGCCGAGGTGCTGCGGACCCAGCCCGCGCCCACCCAGGACCTGCTGCTGCGCTGCAGCATCCTGGGCCGGGTCCACCCCGACCTCGCCGACGCGCTCACCGGCCGCCGCGACGGCCGGCGGATCCTGGAGCGGCTGCACCAGGAGAACGCCTTCACCGAGGCGCAGTCCGACGGCTGGTACCGGCTGCACCCGATGTTCGCGGGCATCCTGCGGCTGCACCTGCGGGCCGCCGCGCCGGAGCGGGTCGACGAGCTCCGGGTGCGGGCCGCGCACTGGCTCGCCGGCCACGGCCGGCACCGGGCCGCGCTGGACCAGGCCGCCGAGGGCGGCGACTGGGCGCTGGCCGCGCGGCTGCTGGTCGACGGGCTCGCCCTCGGGGAGCTGGTCGCCGGGCGGGACGCCACCCGGCTGTGCGCCCTGTTCTCCCGGATGCCGCCGACCGAGCGGACCCCCGCCGCCGAACTCGTCCGCGCGACCCTCCGCCTGGACCGCGACGACGCGGAGGGCGCCCTGCTGATCCTGGAGCGCGTCGAACCCCTGCTGGCGGAGCAGCAGACCCCGTACCAGCTGGCGGCCGCCTTCGTCCGTGCGGAGGCCGCCCGGCTGCTCGGCTCGGCCGCGCTCGCCGAGCGCGCCGCCCGCCGGGCCCACGAGCTGGCGGCCCGGGCACCGGCCGAGCTGCTGGACGGGCACCCGGAGCTGCTCGCCCTGGTGGACGCCGGCCTCGGCTCCGCGCTGCTGTGGCACGGCCGGCTCGACGAGGCGCGGGCGGCCCTGGAGCGCGCGGCGCGAGCCGCGCCCTCGCCCGCCACCGCCCGGCTGCGCCACGACGCGCTCTGCCGGCTGGCGCTCATCGACCACCTGCGCGGCCGCTCCGGGCGCGCCGAGCACCGGGTGCGCGAGGCCGACGAGGAGGCCGACCGCTCCAGCCTGCCGCCCGACAGCCGCACCGATCTGCGCGACCTGCTGCTGGCCGCCACCGCGCTGGAGCGCGACGAGCCGGCCGCCGCCCGCAGGGCGCTGCACCGGTCGGCGGGCCGCCCCGCGCCCGGGCGCGATCCGCTGGTCGCGCTCGGCAACGCGGTGGTCGGGGCGGGGCTGGAGCTGTCCCAGGGGCGGCCCGACACCGCGCTGCGGCTGCTGGCGGAGGCCCGGGAGCACGAACTCGCCGATCGGCCGTCCGAGTGGAGCCGTGAGCGCCTGGCCGTCACCGCCTGCGCCGCGCAGCTGGCGGCCGGCCGCCCGCGGGCGGCGGTGGCGGCCCTGGACGGCGTGCCCACCCGGGCACCGGACTCGCGCCTGGTGGCGGCCCGGGCGCACCTCGCCGCCGGGATCGACGAGGCTCAGGCCCTGGAGCAGCTGCGCGCCCTGCGGGACGACCCCGCCGTGGGCAGCGCCACCCGTACCCGGGCGCTGCTGCTGCTGGCCCAGGCCTGCGCCGAGCCCGACGGGCCGGACGGCGCCCGGCTGCTCGCGCAGGCGCTCGCCACCGCCGAGCCGGAGCACCTGCGCCGGCCGTTCCGCGAGTCCGCCCCCTGGGTGCGGCGCCAATTGCGCCGGCGGCCGCAGCTGGCCCTCGCCCATCCCTGGCTGCCCGGCGACCTGCGCCCGTCCGCCCCCGGCCCGGGGCCGCACCCGGACGGCCCCGACCCGGACGGCGGGCCGCCGCCCGCCGGGCCGCCGATGGAGCCGCCGACGGAACCGCTGACCGGGCGGGAGCGGGACGTCCTGCTGCACGCGGCGCGGATGCTGTCGACCCAGGAGATCGCCGACGAGCTGTTCCTGTCGCCGAACACGGTCAAGACGCACCTCAAGAGCATCAACCGCAAGCTGCTGACGGCCAACCGCCGCGAGGCGGTGCGCACCGCCGCCCGGCTGCACCTGCTCGACGAGCCGTGAGCCGGGCCGTGAGCCGGGCCGCGAGCCAAGAAGCCCCGCTCACTCCGGCAAGCGGTGCAGCTCCGTCACCCGCAGCCCCAGTGCCTGGCAGCGGTTCAGCAGTCCGAACAGGTGGGCCTCGTCCACCACGTCCCCGTACAGGACGGTGTGGTCGGGCACGACCCTGCTCTCCATTTCGGGGAAGCCCTCCCGGCGGGTCGTCTCCTGCAGTACGCCGGACACCCGGATCTCGTAGCGCATGGGGCCGGCTCCCTTCGCCTCGACGGTGGCCTCCAGCCTGGCCGCACGGCGCGGTGCGGCGCATCACCCCCACGAGGTGACCCGCCGGTCCGCCGCGCCCCGGCACTCCGGGCACTCACCCGCCCGGGGTGATCCACCGCCCTGGCAGCCGTCCGTACGGTGGCGGCGCAGGCAGTTCCCGCCGTCCGCCGAGGGAGCACCCACCATGAGCCCCTACCCCCCGATCGCCGACCACGGCCTGATCGGAGACCTGCAGACCGCCGCCCTGGTCTCCACCGACGGCGACATCGACTGGTGGTGCACGCCCCGGTTCGACTCCCCCAGCCTCTTCGCCTCCCTGCTGGACGACACCGGGGGCGGCCGGTGCCGGCTGGCCGTCGACCGGGAGGCCGTGCCGGAGGTCCGGGTGAAGCAGATCTACCTGGCCGGTACGGCGATCGTGGTCACCCGCTTCCTGGCCCCGCAGGGCGTGGCGGAGGTGATCGACTTCATGCTCCCCGACACCTCGGCGAGCCCGTCGGACCGGCACCGGATCGTCCGCGGCGCGCGGGTGGTGCGCGGCCGGGTGCCGTTCGTGCTGGAGTGCCGGCCCCGCTTCGACTACGGCCGCGCCGCCCACCGGCTCAGCCTGCCCGACGAGCACACCGCCCTGCTGCGCTCGCCCGGCCAGGAACTGTGCGTGCGCACCACCGCCCCGGTGGCGCTGCACGCCGACGGCGAGGACGTCACCGCTCGGTTCACGCTGGCCGCCGGGGAGCTGGCGACCGTGGAGCTGACCTCGCTGCCGCCGGGCGGCGAGCCGCCTCCCGCGCCGCGCGACGAGGACGCCCTCGCCGCCTTCGACGCCTGCCGGGCGTACTGGTACGGCTGGCTGAAGTCGTCCAACTACCAGGGCCGTTGGCGGCAGATCGTGGACCGCTCGGCGATCACGCTGAAGCTGCTCAGCTACCGGCCGACCGGGGCGCTGATCGCCGCCGCGACGATGGGCCTGCCGGAGCAGGTCGGCGGCGAGCGCAACTGGGACTACCGCTACACCTGGATCCGGGACGCCTCGCTCTCCGTGCACACCCTGATCGGGCTCGGCTTCCGCGAGGAGGCGCAGGCGTTCCGCCGCTGGGTGCGCGAGCGGATCGAGGCCGCCGGCGCCGAGGGCGAGCGGCTGCAGATCATGTACCGGATCGACGGCGACCCGCACCTGAGCGAGGAGACGCTCGGCCACTGGGAGGGCTACCAGGGCTCCGCCCCGGTGCGGGCCGGCAACGCCGCCGCCGACCAGCTCCAGCTCGACATCTACGGCGAGGCCGCCTACGCGTTCGCCGCCGGGGACGGCGACATGGGCGCGCTGCGCGGCTGGGACGCGTTCCGCCGGCTGGTGGACTGGCTGACCGAGCACTGGGACCGCGCCGACGAGGGGATCTGGGAGACCCGCGGCGGGCGCCAGGACTTCACCTACAGCCGGCTGATGTGCTGGGTGGCCTTCGACCGGGCCGTCCGGCTGGCCCGCACCCACGCCCGCCCCGCCGACCTGGACCGCTGGAGCTCGGTGCGCGACGACATCCTGCGCCAGATCGTGCAGCGCGGCTGGAACCCGAAGCGCGGGGCCTTCGTCCAGCACTACGACACCGAGGTCCTGGACGCCTCGCTGCTGCTGATGCCCAAGGTCGGCTTCCTCTCCCCCACCGACCCGGACTGGCTCTCCACCCTGGACGCGATGGACCGGGAGCTGGTCTGCGACAGCCTGGTCTACCGCTACGACCCGGCCGCCTCCCCGGACGGGCTGCGCGGCACCGAGGGCACCTTCAACCTCTGCTCCTTCCTCTACGTCGAGGCCCTCGCCCGGGCGGGCCGGGTCGAGCAGGCCCGCTACGCCTTCGACAAGATGCTCACCTACGCCAACCACGCGGGCCTGTTCGCCGAGGAGATCGGGCCCTCCGGCGAGCAGCTGGGCAACTTCCCGCAGGCGTTCACCCATCTGGCCCTCATCGACGCGGCGCTCGCCCTGGACGAGGAGCTCGACCGCCGGGGCGCCGCCTGAGAACGCGCCCGGCCCGGGCACAGGTCCGCGAAAGGAGTCCGGCCATGGCCTCATCCACCCACCCGGCACGGCCCCGCCGCAACCTGCTGCCGTTCGCGGGCGTCGCGATGATCCTGCTGGCCCTGTTCAACGGGTGGGACGCGATGGCGGCGCTGATCGACTCGCCCGTCGTCACCGGCACCGACCGCTACGTCTTCGGCGACCTGCACAGCCTGGGCTGGGCGGTGCTCGCGCTGGCCGTCGCCCAGGGCCTGGCCGGCATCACGCTGCTCACCGGCGACCTCCCCGGCCGCTGGTTCCCGGCGACGGTGCTGTGCGCCAACGTCTTCGTGCAGTTCGTCTTCGTGGCGAGCTACCCCGCCTGGTCACTCATGATCATCGCGATCGACGTGGCCGCGCTCTACGCGGTGCTCACCGCGCCCGACGGACGGAGCCGGGAATGACCACCACCGCTGCCGCGAGTCCCGCCCCGGCCGGACGGCGCGTCCTCGCCCCGCTGGCCCTCGCCCAGTTCATCTGCAGCTTCGCCGGCTCCAGCATGAACGTGATGATCAACGACATCAGCGCGGACCTCGACACCAGCGTCCAGGGCGTCCAGGTCGCGATCACCGTCTTCCTGCTGGTGATGGCCGCCCTGATGATCCCCGGCGGCAAGCTCACCGACCGCTGGGGCCGCAAGCGCTGCCTGATGCTGGGCCTCGCCGTCTACGGCGTCGGCGCCCTGCTCAGCGCGGCCGCCCCCGGGCTCGGGGTGCTGATCCTCGGCAACTCGGTGCTGGAGGGCGTCGGCACCGCCCTGCTGATCCCCCCGGTCTACATCCTGACCACCCTGCTGTTCACCGGGACGGCCGCCCGGGCCCGCGCGTTCGGCACGATCATGGCGCTGGGCGGCGTCGGCGCGGCCGCCGGTCCGCTGATCGGCGGCCTGCTCACCACGGCGATCGACTGGCGTGCCAACTTCGGCTTCCAGGTCCTGGTGGTGGCGGTGATCCTGTTCCTCACCCGCACCCTGGAGGATCCGCTGCCCGCAGAGCCCGACCGGCCGTTCGACACCGTCGGCGCGGTGCTGTCGGCGGCGGGCCTGGTGCTGCTGGTCACCGGCATCCTCGCCGCGGACGACAACACCTGGCTGATGATCGGCCTGCTGGCCGCGGGCGCCGTGGTACTGGCCGCCTTCTTCGGCTGGATCCGCCGGCTGGAGCGGGCGGGCCGCGAACCGCTGCTGGCCACCAGCCTGTTCCACAACCGCGTCTCCAACCTGGGCCTGGTCACCCAGAACGCCCAGTGGCTCGTCCTGATGGGCGTCTCGTTCACCGTCGGCGCCTACCTCCAGGTCGTCCGCGGCTACAGTGCGATCGCCACCGGCGGCGTCTTCACCGCCGCCACCCTCGGACTGCTGGCCTCCTCGCTCGCCGCCGAGCGGCTGGCGAAGCGGCGCGCCCAGCGCACCCTGATCGTCACCGGCTTCGCCACCACCACGGCCGGCATCCTGGTGCTGCTCCTGCTGGTGCGCGCCTTCGGCGGCGCCTGGGCGTTCGCGCCGGGCCTGCTACTGATCGGGCTCGGCCTCGGCCTGATGCTCACCCCGTCGGTCAACGTGGTGCAGTCCGCGTTCCCGGACAGCCGGCAGGGCGAGATCTCCGGCCTGTCCCGAAGCGTCTCCAACCTCGGCTCCTCGCTGGGCACCGCCGTGGCCGGCACCATCCTGGTCTCCGCGCTCTCTCCCAACGGCTACGCGGCGGCGATGATCGTCCTGGCCGGCTTCGGTGTGGTCGGCCTCGGTGCGGCGCTGTTCCTCCCGCACGACCGGCCGCCGGGCGGCGGGGCTCACCGCCGGGCGCGGCGGTGAGCGGGCCGCGGCGGTAACCGGACCGCGGCGGCGGCGCGCGCCGAACGGCCGGTTCCGTCACGGCTATTGACGGAATGTCCAACAGTGGCGATTCTCGTCACACCGAGTACGCGGGACCCGACAGCCGCCCCCGGGGGCGCCGCGGTGCCGCGGACGGCGGGCGTCGGCCGCGTCGTCGGACCGCCCGTCCGTCCCTCCGGAACTGGGGTGCCCATGACCCGACTCCCCCACGCACGCCTGCGATTCGCCACCCTGCTCGCCGCGCTGCTCGCCCTGGTCGCCGCCGCCCTCGCCGCGCCGGCGCGCGGGGCCGGCGGCGCGAACTGGTGGGACCCGGTCGCCCGGCCGGCGCCCGACGCCGCGATCGGCGTCACGGGCGAGCCGTTCACCGGCACCGACGCCCGGGGCCGGGTCCGCGGCTTCGTCGACGCGCACGACCACATCCTCTCCAACGAGGCCTTCGGCGGCCGGCTGATCTGCGGCAAGGCCTTCTCCGAGGCGGGCGTCGCGGACGCCCTCAAGGACTGCCCCGAGCACTACCCCGACGGCTCCCTCGCCGTCTTCGACATGATCACCAACGGCGGCGACGGCCGGCACGACCCGGTCGGCTGGCCGACCTTCGCCGACTGGCCGTCCCATGACTCGCTGACCCACCAGCAGAACTACTACGCCTGGGTGGAACGCGCCTGGCGCGGCGGCGAGCGGGTGCTCGTCAACGACCTGGTCACCAACGGGGTGATCTGCTCGGTCTACTTCTTCAAGGACCGCGACTGCGACGAGATGACCTCCATCCGCCTCCAGGCGAAGCTCAGCCACGACATGCAGGCCTACGTCGACCGGATGTACGGCGGCCCCGGCAAGGGCTGGTTCCGGATCGTCACCGACAGCGGGCAGGCCAGGGAGGTCGTCCGGCAGGGCAAGCTCGCCGTGGTGCTCGGGGTGGAGACCTCGGAGCCGTTCGGCTGCAAGCAGGTGCTGGACGTCGCCCAGTGCGGGCGCGCGGACATCGACCGCGGCCTCGACGAGCTGTACGGGCTCGGCGTGCGCAGCATGTTCCTGTGCCACAAGTTCGACAACGCGCTGTGCGGAGTGCGGTTCGACGAGGGCGGGCTGGGCACCGCGATCAACGCGGGCCAGTTCCTGTCCACCGGCACCTTCTGGCAGACCGAGCCGTGCACCGGCCCGCAGCACGACAATCCGATCGGCCTGGCACCCGCCCCGGCCGCCGTGCAGAACCAGCTCCCCCCGGGCGTGGCACTGCCCGCGTACGCGGCCGGCGCCCGGTGCAACACCCGGGGCCTGACCGAGCTCGGCGAGTACGCGCTGCGCGGGATGATGCGGCGCGGCATGATGCTGGAACTCGACCACATGAGCGTCAAGGCGGCCGGGCGGGCGCTGGACGTCCTGGAGTCCGAGGCCTACCCGGGCGCGATCTCCTCGCACAGCTGGATGGACCTCGGCTGGACGGAGCGCGTCTACCGGCTCGGCGGCTTCGTCGCCCAGTACATGAACGGCGCGGAGGCGTTCAGCGCGGAGGCGAGGCGCACCGACGCGCTGCGCGACAAGTACGGCGTCGGGTACGGCTACGGGACCGACATGAACGGGGTCGGCGGCTGGCCCGGTCCGCGCGGCGCCGGCACCGCGAACCCGGTGCGCTACCCGTTCCGGACCGCCGACGGCGGCTCCGTGGTGGAGCGGGCCACCGCCGGCAGCCGCACCTGGGACGTCAACACCGACGGGGCCGCGCACTACGGCCTGGTGCCGGACTGGCTGGAGGACGTCCGGCTGGTCGGCGGGCAGGACGTGGTCGACGACCTGTTCCGGGGCGCGGAGTCCTACCTGACCACCTGGGGCGCCTCCGAGCGGCACCGGTCCGGGGTGAACCTCGCCGCCGGCGCCTCGGCCGCCGCCGGCTCCGCCGAGTGGAACCCGTTCACCGACTACGGGCCCGGCCGGGCCGTCGACGGCAGTCCCTCCAGCCGGTGGGCCAGCGACTGGAGCGACGACCAGTGGCTGCGGATCGACCTGCCCGCGACCACCCTGGTCGGCCGGGTCACCCTGGACTGGGAGCGCGCGTACGCCCGGGCCTACCGGATCGAGGTGTCCACCGACGGGACGGCCTGGCGGACGGTGTGGTCCACCGCCTCCGGCGACGGCGGCCTGGACACCGCGCGCTTCCCCGCCGTCCCGGCCCGGTACGTGCGGATCCACGGGGAGCAGCGCGCGACCGGGTGGGGGTACTCGCTGTACGAGGCGGGCGTCTACCGGGGCTGACGGGCTCGCGCGACCGGCTGCCGGGGCGCCGCCGGCGAGTTGCGGCCGCCCCGGTGCCCGGAAGAATTGAGCGCGGACGGCTCTCCGGGGGCCGGCCCGACCGGCCGGCCGGCGCCGCCCCGACGGAGGAGGGCCGCAGGACGAAGGGGATGTCCCGTGACCGTATCCAGCACCCCGGTCAACCTCACCCGCGCCGCCCACGTCGGGATCTCGGTCTCCGACCTGGACGCGTCGATCGCCTTCTACACGGCCCTCACCGGCCGGGAGCCCGTCGCCGAGGGAACGATGCACAGCGTGCCGTTCGGCAGGTCGCAGGGGCTGCCGGTCGCCAAGCTCCGGTACGCCACGATCAACCTGGACAACAGCCTCGGCATCGACCTCATCCAGTTCCAGGAGCCGGTCGGCGAGCGGACCGACGGGGTGGCGAACCGCCCCGGCTCGATGCACCTGTGCCTGCGGGTCGACGACTTCGACGCGGTGTACCGCCGGATGAAGGAGGCCGGGTACGACTTCCTCGGCGACGACTACACGTTCATCGCGGGCGAGGTCACCCCGGAGGCGGCCCTGGGTACCAAGGTCGCCTACTTCAACGACCCCGACGGCACCAACCTGGAGATCATCCAGCCCGAGGGCGGCTTCGCGAGCTGAGCACGGCGGTCGTGCGCGGGCAGCCCGGGCCAGAGATACTTGCGCTAGCCTCTTATCGGCCCTAGCCGGTATTCACCTTCATGGCTTACCCTTGGGTACAGTCACCAACGGAAGGAGACCGGCCTCATGACCGCCACGGACCCCGCGCTCACCGCCCTGGCCAGCGGCTGGGGTGCGCTTTCCCTCCTGCACGGCAGGATCGAGTCGCACATCGAGCGCGCCCTGCAGTCCAAGCACGACCTGAGCGTACGGGAGTACTCGCTGCTCGACGTGCTCAGCCGCCAGCACGACGGCGAGGGAGGCCACCTCCAGATGAAGCAGGTCGCCGACGCCGTCGTGCTCAGCCAGAGCGCGACGACGCGACTGGTCACCCGACTGGAGGACCGCGGCCTGCTGCTGCGCTACCTCTGCCCCACCGACCGCCGCGGCATCTACACCAATGTCAGCACGGAGGGGCTGAAGCTCCTGGAGGAGGCCCGGCCGACCAATGACGCCGCCCTCCGCGAGGCGCTCGACGAGGCCGCACGCAACCCCGAGCTGGCCTCGCTGGTCGCGGCCGTCGAGGCCGTGGACGCCCCGGTCCCCCTGGGCTAGGCC
>NZ_JBHVER010000126.1:0-24156 GCF_042802195.1 Kitasatospora sp. NPDC057500
GGCTCGGGTCACGCGGGCGCTCACTTGCCGTCGATCTCATCCAGGAACGTGACCTCGAACGATTCGAGGTACTGGCCGCGCTCGGCCAGGAACCGGCGGACATGAGGCTGCCGCTCGTGCTCCTCGAACGCCTCGCGGTCCGCGTACAGCTCGTAGAAAACCCGGACGCGCGGCTGGTCCGGCACGGCGTGATTGATGTAGACGAGAGTGCCGGGCTCCTTGGTGCGGATCCCTCGGAGTGCTTCCCGGGTCAGTTCGTCGAAGGCGCGCGCTGCGGCCGCATCGCGGGCGACGAAGCGCACAACGAGACCGAAGCCCATGTTTTTCCCCTTCCTCGATCGGTCAACGCCGTGCTCCGGCCGGCCAAAGGATGTCGACCGGGACTCCGAGTCGTCGCGCATACGCGACGACGTCCGCCGTCCCGCCGAAGCCGCGGGCGGGCAGACCGTCCCAGACGGCGATCAGCCGGTCCACCTGCCCGACCAGCAACTCGCTACCGGCCATGTGGGCGGCCTCGTCGGACTCCACTCGGCCGGTGTGATGCTGCTCGGAGGCGTCCTGGAGGAGACGGTCGTAGACCGGGTGGTGCCACTTCGGCAGGCCGTCGCGGTACTGCTGGGCGGGGATGACCACGGCGAGTCGGGCGCCCCGGTCGAGCGCGAGTTCGGCGATCCACGCGTCCGGCCCGTCCGCGATGCAGGACACCACGGTGAATCCGCCCGCGTCCTCCGTCGGCAGCGCGTCGGCGAGCAGATGTCGGACCTCGTGCTCCAGCTCGGCACTCAGTCCTCGGTGCCCCGTGATCCCGATGCGCATCGTGTTCCTTCCTAAAGATGGACGCCGTGCAGCCGCTCGTCGAAGTCACGGACAGTCCTGGATGGCGAGGACGTACTGAAGGAGCGCCGGAGCGCACGGCCCCGCTCGATGATCCGCCCCGAGCGGTACCGGAGGCCGGTCTCCAGCGCCTGGCCGGCGAGCGCGAACGCTGCCTCGACCTGTCCTGCGGCCAGGTGGCCCACCGCCACATCCATGAGTAGAAGCGCCCGCTGCTTCGCATGGCCGGTGGCAGCCGCGGCCTGGACGGCTCCGGTCGTCCAGGCCGCGAGCCCCAGCTTGGCGCCGCAGCTGACGCGGACCGCAGCGACCTTGGATTCGTCGAAGGTGAACACCCAGGGCCAGGGTGGCCGTGCCTCGCCGGAGCTGTTCTCGATCACCGCTCGGCTCCGGGTCAACGCGCGGTCGGCGCTTCGGTGATCACCCGCAGCGGCATGTCCCAGGGCCTCCACGGACGAGAGCCAGGCGTCGGCGACCGGCGGAGAGTTCGGTTCGAGGCACTTTCTGGCGTTCCGTGCGAGGTTCAGCGCCTGGACGGCGTTGCCGGTGTGTGCCTCGAACTGGGCGAGACTCCCTGTTTGGTAGGAGGCGAGGAGCGGGCTCATGCCCGACCTGGCCGCCTTGATCGCGGCGCCGTAGAACGAACGCGCCGAGCCGTGGTCGGCCATGTCCCAGGCCAGCCATGCGGCCAGGCCGGCGGCCTCGCTCGCGACACTGGCGAGTCCGATCCGTTCGGCCTCGGTCGGTGCCGTGCGTATGAGCCCCTGAATCAGCCGCAGATGCGAGTGGGCGGCCTCAGCGAGTTCCCGGGACGGCGTCGATCCGTCGAGTCTTCGGTAGGAGGTTGTGGCGAGCCGGAGCGCGGATGCCCGCGGCTCGGTGTCGTCCCCGGAGTGGTCGACGAGGGCGAGAGCGGGCGCGGCGACGGCGATCGCCGCCGCCTCTCCACGTACTCGCCTCCCCTCATCGTCCGCATCGGTGGCGCGGCCAGGCCGAGCACTGCCGGTGGAATGTCCAGATGCCGTGAGACCCGCAGCAGTACGTCCATGGCGTAGGGACCGCTGCCGCGCTTCTCCAGTCGCGAGACGGCCGACTGGGACAACCCGCACGCCGCACCCAACTGCGCCTGGGTCATCCGCCGTTCAGTTCGGGCCAGTTCGATGACCTTGCCGTAGTTCCCGGTCCGGGACGCCTGCTGGACGACTGCCGAGTTCCAGTTCACCAGCCCACCCAACGCTAAGGCCCTCACCGGACCGGTGATGCGGCTCGATGCGGCGCGCACATACCCCTATGCGCGCGACGCATCATCGATGGTCCCACAGATGTGACTGCTTGTTGACTGTTGGTGATCGGTCGCTCGGTCCTCGGCAGCTCTCCTGCCCCGTCGACGTGGAGGCGTTCATGATGGTCAGCCCGCTCAGCAGTGCCCGGTTTCCGGTTCCGCTGAAATGGGGGGCGCCGCCGGCCGCGGACGCGGTGCCGCCGGCGCGGTGGCTGGTGACGGCGATCGTGCGGGAGTGGGGTGTGCCGCTCGCGGACGGAGTGTTCGAAGACCTGGAGTTGTGCGCGGGGGAGGTGATCGCCAATGCGCTGCTGCACACCGGGGACCGTTGTGCCGTGACGGTGCTTCGGCGGTCGGGGCGGCTTCGGGTCGAGGTGGCCGACCGGTGCCCCGCGCTCCCGAGACGGGAGCGCGGGGCCGAAGCGACCGGCGGGCGGGGGCTGTTGTTGGTGGAGGCTCTCGCCGAGGTGTGGGGGTGGTACCCGGCGGGTGCGGGCAAGGTGGTGTGGTTCGAGTTCCCCGAACAACACGAAGCGCCGTGCCCCACGTACGGGTGGGGCACGGCGCTCGGGCTCGCGGCGGCCTAGCGGCTCAGTGCAGGCCGAAGGCGTCCAGGATGCGGTCCGCCGCGAGGGTGGCGGTGAGTTCGCCGTCGCGGACCTGCCGCTCCAGTTCCGGGACCAGGCGGGTCACCTCGGGGTCGGAATGCAGCCGGGCGAGCAGTTGGTCGTGCACCATCGCCCACGTCCACTCCACCTGCTGGTCGCGCCGCTTGGCGGCCAGCGCGCCGGTCGCGTCCAGCACCTTGCGGTGCTGCTGGAGCCGCTCCCAGACGGTGTCCAGGCCGCTGCCGTCGCGCCCCGAGCAGGTCAGCACCGGCGGCGTCCACGGCGCGTCGGGGGCCTGCAACAGCCTGAGCGCGCCGGCGAGTTCGCGGGCGGCGGCCTTCGCCTCGGTCTCGTGCGGGCCGTCCGCCTTGTTGACGGCGATGACGTCCGCGAGCTCCAGCACGCCCTTCTTGATGCCCTGGAGCTGGTCACCGGTGCGGGCCAGCGACAGCAGCAGGAAGGAGTCCACCATCCCCGCCACCGTCGTCTCCGACTGCCCGACGCCGACGGTCTCGATCAGGACGACGTCGTAGCCGGCCGCCTCCATCACCAGCATCGACTCCCGGGTGGCCTTGGCCACCCCGCCGAGCGTTCCGGAGGTGGGGGAGGGGCGCACGAACGCGTTCGGGTCGACCGCGAGGCGCTCCATCCGGGTCTTGTCGCCCAGGATCGAGCCGCCGGTGCGGCTGGACGTCGGGTCGACGGCCAGCACCGCGACCTTGTGCCCGAGCCCGGTGAGCATGGTGCCGAAGGCGTCGATGAAGGTCGACTTGCCGACACCGGGCACCCCCGTGATGCCCACCCGCACCGCACCGCCCGCGTGCGGCAGCAGCCGCGTCAGCAACTGCTGCGCCAGCGCGCGGTGGTCCGGCCGGATGGACTCCACGAGGGTGATGGCCCGCGCGATGTACGCGCGCGAGCCCTCCCGTACACCCGCCGCGTAGCTGTCGAGGTCGATCGTCCGGGGCGCCATCCGCTCAGCGCCTCAGAGCTCGTGGCCGAGATCGGCGGCGAGCGACTTCAGCAGGTCGTAGGCGGCCTCCGGGATCACCGTTCCGGGCGGGAAGACCGCCGCGGCGCCCGCCTCGTACAGCGCGTCGAAGTCCTGCGGGGGGATCACCCCGCCGACCACGATGGTGATGTCCTCCCGGCCCGCCTCGGCCAGTTCGGCGCGCAGCGCGGGCACCAGGGTGAGGTGGCCGGCGGCCAGCGAGGAGACGCCGACGATGTGCACGTCCGCCTCGACGGCCTGTCGGGCCACCTCGGCCGGGGTCTGGAACAGCGGGCCGACGTCCACCGTGAAGCCCAGGTCGGCGAAGGCGGTGGCGATCACCTTCTGGCCGCGGTCGTGGCCGTCCTGGCCCATCTTGGCGACCAGGATGCGCGGACGGCGGCCCTCGGCCTGCTCGAACCGCTCGACCAGGTCCCGGGTGCGCTGGAGGGGGGCCGACGGGCCCGCTTCGTCTCGGTACACACCCGAGATGGTACGGATCTGGCCGGAGTGCCGGCCGTACACCTTCTCCAGGGCGTCGGAGATCTCGCCGACGGTGGCCTTGGCGCGGGCCGCGTTCACCGCCAGGTGCAGCAGGTTGCCGTCCAGCGAACCGCCGCGCGAGGGCCCGGCCCCGGCGGCCCGGGTCAGCGCGTCCAGCGCCGAGCGGGTGGCGGCCTCGTCGCGCTCCTCGCGCAGCCGGCGCAGCTTCTCGATCTGGCGGGCGCGCACCGCGGAGTTGTCGACCTTGAGCACCTCGATCTGCTCGTCGCTCTCCACCCGGTACTTGTTGACGCCGATCACCGGCTGGCGGCCGGAGTCGATCCGCGCCTGGGTGCGGGCGGCGGCCTCCTCGACGCGCAGCTTGGGGATGCCCGCGTCGATGGCCTTGGCCATGCCGCCGGCCGCCTCGACCTCCTGGATGTGCTGCCAGGCGCGGTTCGCCAGGTCGTTGGTCAGCTTCTCGACGTACGCCGAGCCGCCCCACGGGTCGATGACCCGGCAGGTGCCGGACTCCTGCTGGAGCAGCAGCTGGGTGTTGCGGGCGATCCGGGCGGAGAAGTCGGTCGGCAGCGCCAGCGCCTCGTCCAGCGCGTTGGTGTGCAGCGACTGGGTGTGGCCCTGGGTGGCGGCCATCGCCTCCACGCAGGTGCGGGTGACGTTGTTGAAGACGTCCTGCGCGGTGAGCGACCAGCCGGAGGTCTGCGAATGGGTGCGCAGCGACAGCGACTTGGCGTTCTTCGGGTCGAACTGCTTGACCAGCTTGGCCCAGAGCAGCCGGGCCGCGCGCAGCTTGGCGACCTCCATGAAGAAGTTCATGCCGATCGCCCAGAAGAACGACAGGCGCGGCGCGAAGGCGTCCACGTCCAGCCCGACGTCCAGCCCGGCCCGCAGGTACTCCACGCCGTCGGCCAGGGTGTAGGCCAGCTCCAGGTCGGCGGTGGCCCCGGCCTCCTGGATGTGGTAGCCGGAGATGGAGATCGAGTTGTACCGGGGCATCTTCTGCGAGGTGTACGCGAAGATGTCCGAGATGATCCGCATCGACGGCTGCGGCGGGTAGATGTACGTGTTGCGGACCATGAACTCCTTGAGGATGTCGTTCTGGATGGTCCCGGCGAGCTTCTCGGGCGGCACGCCCTGCTCCTCGGCCGCCACGATGTACAGGGCGAGGACGGGCAGCACCGCGCCGTTCATCGTCATCGACACCGACATCCGGTCGAGCGGGATGCCGTCGAACAGCTGGCGCATGTCGTAGATCGAGTCGATCGCCACGCCCGCCATGCCGACGTCGCCGGTGACACGCGGGTGGTCGCTGTCGTAGCCGCGGTGGGTCGGCAGGTCGAAGGCGACCGACAGGCCCTTCTGGCCGGCCGCCAGGTTGCGGCGGTAGAAGGCGTTGGACTCCTCGGCGGTGGAGAACCCCGCGTACTGGCGCACCGTCCACGGCTGGTTGACGTACATCGTCGGGTACGGGCCGCGCAGGTAGGGGGCGATGCCCGGGTAGGTGCCCAGGAAGTCCAGGCCGGCGAGGTCCTCGGCGGTGTACAGCGGCTTGACGCCGATGCCCTCGGGGGTGTCCCAGAGCTGCTCGTCGACGTCCTTGCCGGTGGCCTGGCGCCAGGCGGCGCGCCACTGGCCGTCGGTGACACCCGCCGGGGCGTCCGCGCCGTCGGTGTCCAGCCCGATCGAGGTGAAGTCGGGGATCATCGGGCCACTCCGATCTGGGCGGTCCCGCCGTCGACGGCGGTCTCGGCGATCTGGTCGAGCAGGGAGGTCAGGACGGCGACCGCGTCGCCGCCGGCGAAGACGAAGCCGTCCACGCCCGCCGGCGGCGTCGCGCCCGGTCGGCCGGCCAGCAGCACCCGCTGCGCGCCGGCCGCCCTGAGCGCGGCGGCGACCGCCTCGGCGTGCTCCTCGTACAGGGCGTCGCTGGAGCAGAGGCAGGCCACCGCGGCTCCGCTCGCCGTGAACGCCGCGGCGAACGCCGCCGGTTCCGTGGCCTCGTGGGCCGTGGTGGCGATGCCGCCGGCCTGGAACAGGTTGGCGGCGAAGGTGGTGCGCGCGGTGTGCGCCGCGGCGGTGCCGATCGACGCCAGGAACAGCGACGGCCGCGCCCCGGTGGCCGCGAGCTGCGCGTCCGAGCGGTCGCGCAGCGCCTCGAAGGCCTCGGCGCGCCGCACCTTCGGCAGCCCGCCGCCGGGACCGGCCGGGGCCGGCTCGCGGACCGGCGCCTGCTCGCCCAGGTTCGGGAACTCGCTGACGCCGGTGACCGGTTCGCGCCGCTTGGCGAGCCGCACCGAGCGCTCCGCCCAGGTGGCCGCGATCCGCTCGCCGACCAGGCCCGACTCCAGCGCGGCGGACAGTCCGCCGGCCCCCTCGATCTCCTGGAACCACGCCCAGGCGGCGTGCGCCAGCTCGTCGGTCAGCCGCTCCGCGTACCAGGAGCCGCCGGCCGGGTCGACCACCCGGGCCAGGTGGGACTCCTCCAGCAGGATCGCCTGGGTGTTGCGGGCGATCCGGCGGGAGAAGGCGTCCGGCAGGCCGAGCGCGGCGTCGAACGGCAGCACGGTCACCGCGTCCGCGCCGCCGACTCCGGCGGCCAGGCAGGCGATCGTGGTGCGGAGCATGTTCACCCACGGGTCGCGGGCGGTCATCATCACCGCGGAGGTGACGGCGTGCTGACGCTGCGCCGAGGCGGCCGGGGAGGCGCCGCAGGCCTCGGCCACCCGGGCCCACAGGCGGCGCGCGGCACGGAACTTGGCGATCGTCAGGAACTGGTCGGCGTCCGCGGCGTAGCGGAACTCCAGCTGGCCGAGCGCGGCGTCCACCGACAGCCCGGCCCCGGTCAGCGCGCGCAGGTAGGCGACGCCGGCGGCCAGCGAGGCGCCCAGCTCCTGCGCGGGCGAGCCGCCCGCCTCGTGGTACGGCAGCGCGTCGACGGCCACCGCGCGCAGGCCGGGGAAGTCCGCGGCGCAGCGGGCGGAGAGCGCGGCGGCCTCGGCGAGCAGCGCCCCGGTGCGCGCGGCGTCGCCGGTGCGGGCCTGGAGGCCCAGCGGGTCGGCGCCCAGGGTGCCGGAGGCGGAGCCGGGGGAGACCTCGCGCTCCTGGTAGAGCTCGAACAACCGGGCGGCGGCCTCGGGGAATTCGGCGCCCGCGTCGAGCACCACCCCGGCCAGGTCCAGGTAGACGCCGGCGAGCGCCTCGCCCAGGGCGGCGACCGGCAGGCGCTCGCCGCCCAGCTCCAGCCAGAGGGAGCCGCCGCCGTGCTCCAGGTCGGCCAGCACCGCCTCGTTGGTGCGGCGCGGGTCGGGGTCGCCGTGCCGCTGGCGGACGTCCCAGCCCGCGACCGAGGCGCCCTGCGGACGGGCGCCGCGGACGAACGGCGGGAAGCCGGGGAAGCCCGGGTCGGCCGGGGCGTCCTCGGCGGTGTACAGCGGGCGGGCGCGCAGCCCGTCCTGGAGCGCGGTACTGAGCGCGCGTTCGGCCGCTGCGCCGTCCTCGGGCTGCGCCCCCGACTTGCGCAGCACACCCTCGACGAGGGTCTGCCACTGCTCGCGGTGGGCGGCCGGGAACTCGGCGGCCAGGGGAAGCCCTTCGGGCGGGACCGTCATGTCCCGCAGGGTAGCGCCAGTGAACGGGGGCGCAGGAGAGGCGGACGGTGTGACCTTGCCCTCGATTTGCACTCTGTTGCAACAACGGTGTTGCAGCGGGCAGCGGGCAGCGGGCAGCGGGCAGCGGGCGGCGCGTGGCGGGCGGCGGGCAGCGGGCGGCGCGTGGCGGGCGGCGCGCGGTGGGCGGCTTGCGGAACGGCGGCCGTCATCTATTAACTTGCTTAGAAGAACGCGGACGGCGGGGCGGCTCTCCCCGGAACGCCCCCTGTCCGTGTTCGTCCGCCCTGCCCTCCCCCGCCTCCGAGGAGTCAGCCGCCATGGGAAAGCGTCGCAAGCCCAGCCCGCCCAGCCGGGCCCGCCTGGCGGTCGTCACCACCGCGATGGCGGGCGGCGCCGTCCTCACCGCAGGGCCGGCGCAGGCCGAGCCCGCGCCGAGCCTCGCCTCCGTCAAGGAACAGGTCGACCAGCTCAACGAGGAGGCCGAGCAGTCGATCGAGCGCTACAACGGCTTCCAGGAGAAGCAGCAGACCCTCCAGGGCGAGGCCAACCGCCTCCAGGAGAAGGTGGCCCGCGGCCAGGAGGCGATGAACGAACTGCGCACCCGGCTCGGCGGCATCGCGGCCGAGCAGTACCGCAACGGCGGCATCGACCCGTCCGTCCAGCTGATGCTCGACTCCGACCCCGGCAGCTACCTGGCCCGGGCCGGCGCCCAGAACCAGGTCGTCGACGCCCAGGCGGCGCTGCTGCGCCGGGCCCTCGACGAGCAGCGCCGGCTCGACCAGGACCGCGCCGAGGCCACCGCCACCCTCGCCCGGCTCGACGAGGCCGGCGCCGCCCTGGCGGCGGAGAAGAAGGCGGTCCAGGACAAGCTGGCCAAGGCGCAGGCGCTGCTCAACAAGCTGAGCGCCGCCGACCGGGCCAAGGTCAACGCCCAGGAGGCCGCCGCCACCCGCGCCTCCCGCTCCGCCGCCGAACGCCCCGCCTTCACCGGCCCCGCCACCGGCCGGGCCGCCACCATCGTCCAGTTCGCCTACGCCCAGCTCGGCAAGCCCTACGTCTGGGGCGCCACCGGCCCCTCCGGCTACGACTGCTCCGGCCTCACCGGCGCCGCCTACCGCGCCGCCGGAGTGAAGCTCCCGCGCGTCTCCCAGGACCAGTGGAAGGCCGGCGCCCGTATCGCCCGCGCCGACCTCCAGCCCGGCGACCTGGTCTTCTTCTACGCGGACCTGCACCACGTCGGCCTCTACATCGGCGAGGGCAGGATGATCCACGCCCCCCGCACCGGCAAGAACGTCGAGGTCCTCCCGATCGACGCCATGCCCTACGTCGGCGCTGTCCGCCCCTGACCCGCGAGCCCGCCCCGAAGGCGTCCGGGTCCGGGGCCAGGGTCCAGGGGTCGGGGTCGGGTCGGGGTCGGGGTCGGGGTCCGGAGTTCAGGAGAGGACCGCCAGGGCGGCGGTGCCGCGCAGGGTGTCGACCTCGTGGGACTGGCGGGTGGCGCGGTCGGCGAGGCGGTGGAGGTGGTCGGGGTCGAGGGGGGTGGGGTGGTGGTCGGCGATGCGCAGCAGGGTGCGCCAGAGCATGGTCTTGCCCTGGATTCCCAGGCCGAGGGCCTCCAGTTCCAGGACGTCGCTGAGTGGCGAGCGGTTCAGGAGGCGGCCGTTGGGCTTGAGGCGGGTCGCCTTCTCGCCGAGCCAGGCCGTGGCGGCCTTGACCCGGTGCACCGGCAGGCCGAGGTGGCGGATCAGCGCGAGCAGGGAGCGGCGGTCCTCGGCGATCTCCAGGGCCAGCCGGTGCAGGACCGGGCCGAGCGGGTCCCCCCGGTGGGCGCGGGCGGCCCGGCGGCACAGGGCCAGCCCCGCCGTCGCGCCGGCCAGGTGGTCGTTGAGGTAGATCCCGAGCCACCGGCGGTCCGGCGCCCCGCCCCCGGGTGTACGGGTGGGTTCTCCGGCGCGTGGCCGGGTCAGGTGCGTCACGTCCATACCGCGCGGCTACCCATCCGGGCGGGCGCTACTCGGCGGGATCCGGGGCCGGGTAGTCGAGGCGGGCGACCGCCGGCGCGGAGACCACCTGCACGGTGGCCGCGCCCGGGACGGCGACGTGCACGAAGCCGCCCTCGACCGCCAGCCGGACGCCCGTGAGGTGCGTGCGGGGGTTGCCCTCGCCGTCCAGCAGGGCGTAGCCGGGCCGCAGCTCGACGCGGGCGCCTGCGCGCCAGTTCAGTCCCCGGTTCACCGGTTCACCGCCGGCTCCACCGCGGGGAAGTCCAGGTCGGGCTCGGCGAGGTGGTTGGAGTGGTTGGAGAGCGTGTTGAGCGCGATGTGCGCGACGATCTCGGCGAACTCGGTGTCGGTGACCCCGGCCGCGCGGGCCGCGTCCAGCGACTCCTCGGTGAGGTGGCCGCGGCCACGCACCAGCTCGGCGGCGGTCCGCAGGACGGCCCGGGTGTGCGGGTCGTCGTCGTGGGCGGACCGGGTGGCCGGCAGTTCGTCGTCCGTCATGCCCAGCAGCCGGCCGCCGCGCAGGGTGTGCGCGGAGACGCAGTAGAGGCAGTCGTTCTCCTGGGCGACGAGCAGGGCGAGCTGCTCGCGCAGCCGCTCGCCCAGCGCGCCGCCGCTGAGCGACTCGCGCAGTGCCAGGTAACCGCGCAGGGCGGCGGGGGAGTTGGCGAGGGTGGCGTAGAGGTTGGGGACCCGGCCGAGGTGGCGGCGGGTCGCCTCCAGCAGGTCGCGCTGTTCGGCCTCGGCGGTGTCCGGGGCCGGCTGGGGGATGCGGGGCATGAGGTCCTCCGTGGGGTCGGCCTGTTCGCACTAACCATTAAACACGTCAAAGGTGGTTAGGTAAACGGATGGAAGACCTTGCCGGGCCGGTCGTCGGCCGGCGTCGTCGCGTCCAGGGCCGCGCCGATCACCCGTTCCTCGTAGCGGAAGTGGGACTCCAGGATCGCCGCGAGGCCGTCCAGCTCCCGTCGGACGGGTTCCCACTGGGCGGGATCGCGCTGGACGGGATCGCGCTCGGCGTCGGGCGATCCGGCGGCCCCGAGGGCGAGTTCGCGCACCCGGACCAGGATCGAGGAGATCAGCCCGTGGTCCTCGACGAGCTTGTCGATCGTCGGTGCGAGCGCGGGGCGTTCGCGCACCAGCCGGACGAACATCCGCTCTTCCTCGCCCTCGTGATGGTCGGTCAGGGCCTCGCAGAAGGCCAGGCAGTGGACGGCGAGCGGGTCGTCGTCCGGCCGGTGGGGGCCGGGAGCGGACCTCAGCCCGTCGATCCGGCGGCGCAGGTCCCGGTGGACCCGGGAGAGTTGGATGCTGAGGGCGACCGCGCGGTCGCCGTCGTGGGAAGCCATGGCCGGCCGTCCCCTTCGGGTTCCGCACCTCCATGCCCGGCGCGGTCCGCCGCCGGCACGCGATGCCCTGCGATCCGATCACGCCGCGCGGCGCTCCGGCAAGCCCGGGCCGGGCCGGTGCGCGGCGCCGCTCAGGAGCGGGGCGGCAGCCGGTGGAGGCGGACGTCGGTGAGGCGGCCGTCGTCCACCCGGGCGGTCAGGTAGCTCGCGAAGGGCATGCGGCGGCGGTCGGTGGGCGAGCCGGGGTTGAGCAGGCGCAGGCCGCCGGGCGTGGTGCTGTCCCAGGGGATGTGGCTGTGGCCGAAGACCAGCACGTCGGCGTCGGGGAACCGCGCCTCGCACCGCTGTTCGCGGCCCCGCGCCGGGCCGGTCTCGTGCACCACGGCGAAGCGCAGGCCCTGGAGTTCCGCCCGCGCGACCTCGGGGAGGCGCTCGCGCAGCCCGGGCCCGTCGTTGTTGCCGTGGACGGCGACCAGCCGCGCCGACCGCCCCAGCAGCAGGTCGAGGGTGGCGGTGTCGACCCAGTCGCCGGCGTGGAACACCACGTCGGCGTCGTCCACGGCGGCGAGCAGCGGCGCGGGCAACTGCCGGGCGCGCGGCGGCACATGGGTGTCCGAGGTGATCAGCAGGTGCATCCGGGGCTCCGGCGGGGTGGCGGACGGGGCGTGGGCGGCGGGGCGGCGTGCTACGGGTGCGGGGCGCAGGCGAGGAGGTAGGGGAGGAGCGGGGCGGCGACGGCGGCCACGCGGTAGGCGCGGGCCGGCGGCGCGGGGGTGCGGGCGAGTCGCTGGACGCGGGCGAGCACGCCGGTGGACGCGGCGGCGAGCGTGCCCGGCCCGGCGGGCGGCCCCGCGGCCGGGGCGGCCGTGGCCAGCGCGTACAGGGCGCCCGCCAGATCGGCACGGGTCACCCGGGCGAGCGCGGCGTCGTCGGCCGCCATCTCCAGCAGCAGCGCCACCTCCGCCCGTCCGACGCCGGCCAGCGGCAGCCGCCGGCCGAGGAGCAGCACGAAGGTGTCCACCGCGAGCAGCACCAGGTGGTGGCGCCCCCGCAGGTGGCCGCGCTCGTGGGCGACGGCCGCGGCGAGCCGCGGCTCGTCCAGCAGGTCCAGGGCGCCGCGGGTGACCACCACCCGGGCCCGGCGGCCGGGCAGGCAGTAGACGGCGGGCCGCGCGTCGTCCAGGACCAGCAGCCGGCGCCGGGGATCCCGGGCGGCCACCAGGTCCAGCGCCGCCCGGTGGCGCCGCCGCGCCCGGGCGGCCCGCACGGCCAGCACCGCCGCCACCGCCGCGACGGACCCGCCCGCGGCGGCCGGCACCCACCGGCCGGGCGCGTGCGGTGCGGCGGCCGCGGGCGGGCCGAGGTGCGGCTCCACGTGCGGCAGCAGTCCGGCCAGCCCCGCCGGCTCGTGCCCGAGCGGGGCGAGCAGATGGTGCGCGGCGAGCAGCACCCCGGTGCCGAAGGAGGCCATCAGCGCGAGCCAGAGGGCGGCGCCGAGCACCGGGCGGGCCTGGAGCCGCCGCGAGCCCGCCAGCCGCCGGGGGAGCAGGACGCCGACCAGGAGCAGGTGGATCGCGAGCAGTGCCAGGGTCACCGTGCGTCGTCCCGGGCCTTGACCTGCTCCAGGGCGGCGAGCAGCGCCGTCGCCTCGTCGCCGCTGATCCGGTCGACGAAGTGCAGCAGTGCCCCGGCCCGGTCCGAGGTGGTCTCCAGCGCCTGGTGCATCAGCTGCGCGGTGTACGACTCGCGGGTGCAGGTCGGCCGGTACACCCAGGCGCGGCCGACCTTCTCGCGCCGCAGCCAGCCCTTGGTGTGCAGGATGTCGGCGACCGTGTTGACGGTGGTGTACGCGACGGGGCGCTGCTCGCGCAGGTCGTCGACGACCTCGCGGACCGTGGCCGGGCGGCCCCAGGACCAGAGCCGGTCCATGATCTCGGCCTCCAGATCGCCGAATCCGCGCAGCACCCGTTCCGCTCCTCTGCCGTCCCGCCGTCCCACCGTCCCGGCCGTCGCCGGACCGCCGCCCATCGTACGGCCGCCCGCGCCGGGTGACGGCCGGTGGCGCGCATCGCCGGCCGGGCCCGTCCGCACCCGACGAGCCGTTACGGGAGAGGTGTACGAATCGGTGGAACCGCCGCGCCCGCCCGTCCGACTGATCCGATCGTCCGTTCGTCCCCTCGTCCGAGGAGTGTCCGCGCATGTGCGGTATCACCGGCTGGGTGTCCTTCCACCAGGACGTCCGCCACAGCGCCCCCGTCATCGAGGCGATGACCGCCACCATGGCCCTGCGCGGCCCCGACGCCGGCGGCGTCTGGCTCGGCCGCCACGCCGCCCTCGGCCACCGGCGCCTGGCCGTCATCGACATCGAGGGCGGCGCCCAGCCCATGCCCGACCGCCGCGACGAGCCGGGCGCCGTCCTCACCTACAGCGGCGAGGTCTACAACCACCACCAACTGCGCACCGAACTGCGCGCCAGGGGCCACCGGTTCGAGACCCGCAGCGACACCGAGGTGGTGCTGCGCGCCTACCAGGAGTGGGGCGACGCCCTCGTCGACCGGCTGGAGGGCATGTACGCCTTCGCCGTCTGGGACGAGCGCGAGCAGCGCCTGCTGCTGGTGCGCGACCGGCTCGGCGTCAAGCCGCTCCACTGGGCCGAGACCGACGGCGGCCTGGTCTTCGGCTCCGAGCCCAAGGCACTGTTCGCCCACCCCGCCGTCGCCCCCGTCGTCGACGCCGACGGCCTGCGCGAGGCCTACAGCCTGCTCTTCAACACCGGCCCCACGGTCTGGTCCGGCGTCCGCGAGGTCCACCCCGGCGGCCTGCTGGTCCTCGACCGCTCGGGCGTCCGCGAGCGCCGCTACTGGGAACTCACCGCCCGCCCGCACACCGAGGACCTGGACGCCACCAGGGAGCGGATCGGCGAGCTGCTCGACCACGCCGCCCGCGTCCAGCTGGAGGCGGACGTGCCGCTCTGCAGCCTTCTCTCCGGCGGGCTCGACTCCACCGTCGTGACCGCCCTGGCCGCCGACGAGCTGCGCCTCCAGGAGGGCCCGGGGGCCAGGCTGCGCTCCTACGCCGTCGACTACAGCGACCAGGCCGAGCAGTTCACCGGCGACGTGCTGCGCACCGGCCACGACACCCCGTACGCCGCCGAGGCGGGCGCGTTCATCGGCACCGCGCACTCCACCGTGGTGCTCGACCCGCGTGCCCTGCTCGACCCGGAGCACCGCCGGGCCGTCGTCGTCTCCCGGGACTCGCCGATCGGGGTCGGCGACATGGACACCTCGCTCTACCTGCTGTTCGGGGAGATCCGCGAGCACTCGACGGTCGCGCTGTCCGGTGAGGCGGCCGACGAGGTGTTCGGCGGCTACCCGTGGTTCCACAACCCCAGGGCGCTCGCCGCGCAGACCTTCCCCTGGCTGCTCGTCACCGGGGACGACGCGGCCATGCCGATCAACCCGGAGCTCGCCGCCCACCTGAGGATCCCCGAGTTCCGCGCCGACACCTACCGCAGCTCGCTGGCCGCCGTCCCGCACACCGACGACGAGAGCCCGGCCGAGCACCGGCTGCGCGAGGTGCAGCACCTGTCGCTGACCCGCTGGCTGCGCCAGCTGCTGCACCGCAAGGACCGCCTGTCGATGGCCCGGGGCCTGGAGGTGCGGGTGCCGTACTGCGACCACCGGCTGGTCGAGTACGCGTTCAACACGCCGTGGGCGATGAAGAACCACGACGGGCGGGAGAAGAGCCTGCTGCGCGACGCCGGGCGGGGCATCGCCCCGGAGTCGGTGCTCATGCGGCCGAAGAACCACTACCCGGCGACCCACCACGCGGACTACAACCGCGGCCTGCAACGGCTCGCGCGCGAGGCGCTGGACGCTCCGCACGTGCGCGACATCGCCGACGAGGCGGCGATCAAGGTCGGCCTGGACACGCCGGCCGACCAGCTGCAGTGGGGGCACCGGCTTCGGCTGGAGCGGGTCGTGGACCTGGCCCTCTGGCTGGACCACCACCGCCCGGCGCTCGCTCTCTGACCGTTCGCCCGGCGGCCGGTTAGGCTGTCGGCGATGCTGACCCGGATGCACGGCGACCCCCGGCACGGCCCGCTGGTGCCGATGCTGCTGGTGCTCACCGTGGTCACCGGACTGGTCGACGCGGTGAGCTACCTCGCGCTCGGGCACGTCTTCGTCGCCAACATGACCGGCAATGTGGTCTTCCTCGGGTTCGCGCTGGCGGGCGCGCCGGGGCTGTCCGCCACGGCCTCGCTCGCGGCCCTCGCCGCCTTCCTGGCGGGGGCGCTGGCGGGCGGCCGCCTCGCCGAGCGTCGCCCCGGCCACCGGGGGCGGCTGCTGGTCGCCACGGCCGCCGCGCAGTCGGTGCTGCTCGCGGCGTGCACCGCCTTCGCGGCGGCCTTCGGCCATACGGCGGACCCGGTGCGCTACACGCTGATCGGTGTGCTGGGGGCGGCGATGGGACTGCAGAACGCGGTGGTCCGAGCGCTCAAGGTGCCGGACCTGACGACGACCGTGCTGACCATGACGATCACCGCCCTCGCCGCCGACCGCACCGGCGCCCGCCGGCTCGCCTCCGCAGCCTGGATGTTCGCGGGCGCCCTGCTCGGCGCCGTCCTCGTGCTGCACGCCACGGTCCCGGTCGCCCTGGCCGTCGCCCTCGCGCTGCTCCTCGCTGTCGCCGCCCTGACCCGCCGCGCGTCCCGCGACCCTGCCGCCTCCTGGGCCGAGCCCGCCCCCTGACGGCCCGGCAGTGGAATATGCAGACCGGTCTACTGAATGTAGTGGCTCCGCCTCGTGGGGGAGTGGGAAGTCGGTCGGGCCGACTTCCCACTCCGGGTGTTGTGCTGCACGCCGTGGTCCCGGGTGCCGTGGCCGTGGCCGCCCTCGCCCTGATCCTCACCGTCGCGCCGTCCTCACCCGCCGCGCGTCCCGCGGCTCTGCCGCCTCCTGGGCCGGCCCCGTCCCCTGACGGCCTGGCAGTGGAATATGTAGACCGGTCTACCGATCTCTACCTCATGGGGGAGTGGGAAGTCGGTCGGGCCGACTTCCCACTCCGGGCGACGCCTCGCCGCCGGCAGCAGATCTGTGGACCGGTCTACATATTCCACCTGGCCCGGAAGCTGAACGGAGCAGGAAGTCGGCTGGGCCGACTTCCTGCTCCGCGGCGAGTCAGCATGTAGACCGGTCTACCTATTCGGGCCGCCGGCGGGGCGGGTGATGAGGAAGGCGTCGAGTTCGACGCCGTACCAGCGGGTGCTGCGGCCCTGGGGGGTCATGCCGAGGCGGCGGCAGACGGCGGCGGAGCGGTCGTTGCCGGGGCGGACGACGGCGTGGATCTCGGTGAGGCCGTCGGCGAAGCCCTTGGCGAGGGCGGCGCGGGCGGCCTCGGTGGCGTAGCCGTGGCCCCAGGAGTCGGGGTGGAGGTGCCAGCCGACCTCGATCTCCCCGCCGGCGTTCCCGCTGCCGTTCCCGCTGCCGTCCCCGTCCCCGTCCGGCAGCGGAAGCGGCAGCAGCATCACCGAACCGGCCACCACCCCGGTGTCCCGCCGCTCCAGCGCCCAGATCCCGTACCGGGGGTCAGCCGAGCGCTGCCGCCAGCGGTCGATCACGGCCGGTACCTCGGCGGGCGACTCCAGCGCCCGGGGCGCGGCGCCCAGCCACTGCGCGACCTCCCAGCGCGAGTACATGTCGTACACGCGCTCGGCGTCGGTGTGCTCCCAGAGGCGGGCGGTCAGCCGGGCGGTGGTGAACCGGGCGGTGGTGGACAACGGTGCTCCCGTTCGGTGCCGTGGATGGTCCGACGTGCGGTCAGTCGTCCTGCGGCTGGCTGGTGCGCCCGGACCAGCGGGGCTCCCAGCGGGCCCAGGACCGTTCCCAGGCCCGCTCCGCCCGCCGGTCCAGCACGCGCAGCCGCAGCGCCAGCGCGCCGCCGATCAGCGCGGTCAGGGCGGCCGTGCCCGCCAGCCCCGTGCAGACGGCCCCGACGGCCAGCCCGACCGGGGTGGCGGGGGCGGTGGAGGGCAGGCCGTTCTCGTCGAGCCACAGTACGACGGTGGCGCCGACGACCGTGCTGCGCGGGGCCTCGACGGTGCCGGTGCGGGCCAGGCCGTCGGGGCTCGTCCAGGAGACCGAGGTGTCGGTCCGCTTCTGGTAGCCGCCGCTCCAGCGGCCGACGCCGGGGTCCTCGACGGGTACCTTGCCGAGGACCAGCGCCTCGGTGCGGTGCAGCCGGCCCCGTTCGGCCTCGGCGGTGCGCCCGGCGGCGCGGTGGCCGAGCACGGCGGCGGCCACGACGCCGGCCAGGCCGACCACCAGGGCGAGCCCGGCGATCAGCCAGGCCCGGCTGCGGGCCCGGTCGACGGGGCGCGAGAGCGGTTCGTCGCGCCGGACGCTGCTGCGGCGGCGGAGGGCACGGCGCAGGTGGCGGCCGGTCCGCCCGGACAGGGGCGCGATGCGGGCCGAGCGGGGTGAACTGGACACGATGCGTGCTCCTCGCGGCTGTTGGCGTGGTCCGGCCCCGACGGATCCAAATCTCTCCCGGCACCGGCCCCGCGCACAAGAGCCGGGAGGGCTCGCCGGACGCGGGCCCTACGGCCCTGGCCGGAGCGCAGGACCGGGACGTTCGGCCCTCGGCCGGGGCGTGGTGGAGGGGGCAGGCTGGGCCCTGGCCGCGTTCTCGTGCCGGGGACGCGGAGGCCCGGCCCGCTGTGGGGGCTCGCCGGGCCGCCGTGCAGAGCGGGGGACGGAGTTGGGGCCGTCCCCCGTTCGCGGCGTTCCCGACCGCGATCGGATTTCACGTTTCTCCAGGTCAAGGCCGTATTCTCGCCAGCTATACACTCGATGTATACCTCTGGTGTATGGTCCTCCCATGAGTGTTCCCCTGACCCTTCTCGGGCTGCTGGAGCGGGAGCCGAGCCACGGCTACGACCTCAAGCGCGACTACGACACCCTCTTCGGGCGCGGCAAACCCCTGCCGTACGGTCAGGTCTACGCCACCCTCGGCCGCCTGGCGCGCGACGGGAAGGTCGTCGCCGGCGAGGCCGAGCCCGGCGACGGACCCGAGCGCAAGCGCTACGTCATCACCGAGGCCGGCGTGACCGAGTTCGAGCACTGGCTCGCCGAGCCCGTCGCGCCCGAACCCACCCTCCAGTCCGTGCTCTTCACCAAGGTCGTGCTGGCCCTGCTGCTCGGCCGCGACGCCGAGGCCTACCTCGACACCCAGCGCGCCGCCCACCTGCGCCGGATGCGCGAACTCACCGAACTGCGCCGCACCGGCCCACTGGTCGACGCCCTGCTCGCCGACCACGGCCTCTTCCACCTGGAGGCGGACCTGCGCTGGATCGACCTCACCGCAGCCCGCCTGGACGCCCTCGCCGCGGAGGTACGCGCATGACCCCCCTGATCGAGGCCCGCGACATCCGGCTCTCCTTCGGCGAGACCCCCGCCCTGCGTGGCGCCTCCCTGGCCGCCGACGCCGGCGAGGTGCTCGCCGTGATGGGCCCCAGCGGCTCCGGCAAGTCCACCCTGCTGCACTGCCTGGCCGGCATCCTCGTCCCCGACGAGGGCGAGGTGCTCTTCGACGGGCAGCGGATCGACACCCTCGACGAGAACCGGCGCAGCGCCTTACGGCGGGACCGCTTCGGCTTCGTGTTCCAGTTCGGCCAGCTGGTCCCGGAACTGACCGCCGAGGAGAACATCGCCCTGCCGCTGCTGCTCGGCGGCGTCCGCCGGGCCGCCGCCCTGGCCGACGCCCGCCCCTGGTTCGCCCGGCTCGGCCTCGACGGCCTGGAGCGCCGCCGCTCCGGCGAGCTGTCGGGCGGTCAGGCCCAGCGGGTCGCGCTCGCCCGCGGCCTGGTGACCCGCCCCCGGGTGCTGTTCGCCGACGAGCCGACCGGCGCCCTGGACTCGCTCACCGGCGAGCAGGTGATGGCCCTGATGGTCGCCGCCGCCCGTGACCAGGGCACCACCGTCGTCCTGGTGACCCACGAACCCCGGGTCGCCGCGTACGCCGACCGTGAGGCCATGGTGCGCGACGGCCGGGCCCGGACACTGTCCACCGGCGCCCCGGCGGAGCGGATCGCCTCGTGATCGCCTTCGCCCTGCGCCTCGCCGTCAGCGGCGGCCGGCAGGCCGTCGCCCGGCTGCTCACCATCGCCGCCGCCGCGGCCGTCGGCGTCGGCCTGCTGCTCTCCACGATCGCCGCCGTCAACGCCGTCGGCGCCACCAACGAACGGATGCTCTGGGCCAACAGCGGCGCCGAGAGCCGCGCCGAGACGGCGGACGTCGACCCGCTCTGGTGGCGCGACCGCGGCCCCGAGTTCTACGACGGCAAGCGGCTGCTGTACATCGAGGTGGCCGCCACCGGGGCGACCTCGCCGGTCCCGCCGGGCCTGGCGAAGCTGCCCGAGGCGGGCGAGTACTACGCCTCGCCCGCCCTCGCCGAGCTGATCCGGGAGCGGCCCGCCGACCAACTGGCCGACCGCTTCCCGGGCCGGCCGGCCGGGGAGATCGGTGACGCAGCACTCGCCTCCCCGGACTCCCTGGTGCTGATCGGCGGCCAGGATCCGGCGGCCCTCGCGGCCCGGCCGGACGCCCGCCGGATCACCACCATCGCCACCAGGCTCCCGGACTGCCGGGCCGACTGCCCGGCCACCGGGACCCGCGGCGACGCCATGACACTCATCCTCTCGGTGGTCGCGGGGGCGCTGCTCTTCCCCGTGGTGATCTTCATCGGCACGGCCACCCGGCTCTCCGCCGCCACCCGCGAGCAGCGCTACGCGGCGATGCGCCTGGTCGGGGCGACACCCCGGCAGATCACCCTGATCGCGGGCGTCGAGTCCACGCTGGCCGCCGTCGTCGGCACCGTCCTCGGCTTCGGGCTGCACCTGCTGCTGCGCCCGCTGGTGGCGACCGTCCCGTTCACCGGGGACCGCTTCTTCGTCGAGGACCTCGCCCTCACCGCGCCGCAGGCCCTGGCCGTGCTGCTCGGCGTCCCGCTGGCGGCCGCGGTGGCCGCCCGGATCGCGCTGCGCCGGGTGACCGTCTCCCCGCTCGGCGTCAGCCGCCGGGTCACCCCCAGGCCGCCGACCGCCTGGCGGGTGGCGCCGCTGCTGGCCGGACTCGCCGAGCTGGCCTGGTTCGTCGGCCGTCGCCCGCACACCACCGACGGGCAGACCGCGGCCTATCTGACCGGCTTCCTGGTGGTCATGCTTGGCCTGGTGGTGGCCGGGCCCTGGCTGACCATGGCGTCCGCCCGCGCGGTCGCCGCCCGGACCAGCCGCCCGGCCACCCTGATCGCGGTCCGGAGGCTGGCGGACGACCCGAAGGCGGGGTTCCGCTCGGTGGCGGGCCTGGTGCTGGCGCTGTTCGTCACCACCGCGACGGTCGCCATCATCGGCACCATCGACCACAGCCGGGGCGCACTCAGCGGCGACCCGCAGACCCGGGTCGCGGTGGAGCACGGCGCCCTGGCCGGCGAGCCGCCGATGGCCGCCGCCGTGCCGGAGCGGGTCCTGGCCGAGGTGAGGGCCGTTCCCGGCTTCCGGGGCCTGGCGACCGTCCACGCCGATCCGGACGGCCTGGTGCGCAACCCGGCTGATCCGCCTGACTGGAGGGCGCCCGTCCTGGCGCTCTGCTCGGACCTCGCGCAGGTGCCGGCGGTCGGCCACTGCGCCCCCGGTGCCGAGGTGGCGGCTGTGGCGGCGTACGGCTTCCTGGACCTCCGGTCGCAGGAGGCCGTCGAGTGGCCGAGCGCGCCGATCACCGCTGAGGCGGCCGCCAGGCTGCCGGTGCAGTTGCTCTACGCGACGACGGACGGGTCGACGGCCGCCAAGGAGCGGGTCCGCACCATCCTCAGCCGGGCCTTCCCGGACCAGAACACCCGGACGGTCCAGGACTGGGGTTCCGCTCAGCAGCAGGAGCTCGCCGGCTGGCGGCAGCTGGCCGACGTCGTCCTGCTCATCACCCTGCCGATCGCCGGGTGCAGCCTCGCGGTCAGCGTGGTCGCCGGACTCTCCGACCGGCGCCGGCCGTTCGCGATGCTCCGGCTCACCGGGGCGCCGCTGCGCCTGCTCCAGCGGGTGGTCGGCCTGGAGAGCGCGCTGCCGCTGCTGGTGGTGTCGGTGATCGCGATCGGGACCGGTCTCGGCGCGGCGGCGATGTTCCTCAAGTCGCAGATGCACTACGACCTGGTCCCACCGGGCGCGGCGTTCTTCGCGCTGGTGCTGCTCGGGCTGACGGCCTCGCTCGGGATCATCGCCTCGACGCTGCCGCTGCTGAAGCGGATCACCGGCCCGGAGGCGGCCCGCAACGGCTGATCCCCGGGCCCGCAACGGCTGACCTCCAGGCCCGCAACGGCTGATCCCCGGGCCCGGCCCGCGCGAACCCCGTCCCCGGCTTCCGGGGGGCGGGGTTCGCCGAGTTGTGAAAATGACTTCCTCAAGTTGTGTGACATGTGCAATGGTACATGTCACCTCCCCACCGCATGACGGACAGTACGACCCCCCGTCGCCATCGGTCCTCACCCCCCACCGGCCGCGCCCCAACGCGGCCGAACCAGGCCCGGAGGCCCCCACGTGAGTACCGCACGCCTGTTGCGACTCCAGCAACTGGCAAGATTTCTGACGCTCGTCATGGCGCTCGCCCTGACGTTCGGCCTGTTCGCCCCGCGCGGCCAGGCCGCCACCGTCGCCCCGTCCCCCTCGGCGGGCGACACGGCCACCGCCCCCGCCGGCGCCGGCGAACTGCCGCCGCCCGGCGCCGACAGCGACCTCGCATCGCCCTCGGAACACGACCGCGGCACGACGCCGACGGAGGACGCCGCTCCCCAGCGGCGCGCCTACCAGGACTCCGACTCCGCGCCGGCCGAGGCCCCCGCACCCTCCGCCAAGGCGTTCGGCCTCGGCGCGGAGGCCGCGGGAACCGAGGCCGCGGACAGCGAGGCCGCCGACGCCGCCGCCTGCAACCCGGCGTCCTTCGCCCGGACCGGCGCTGCCCTGGTCCGCCTCGTCAAGGCGGCGAGCTACGACTGCGTCGACGGACTGTTCCGCATACCGACCGAGTACGCGGCCGGAGCCTTCCGCGAGTCCCAGATGCTCACCGTCATCGAGGCGCTGCGCGAGAGCGCCCGCACGTACAAGGGCGACGACGGCGACCACATCTCGCAGCTGATGTACTACGTGCAGGCCGGCTACTCGGTGCAGTGGACCAAGGCGGACGTCGTCGGCCCGTACGACAGGCTGCCGGCCAAGATCAGCGAGGCCGTCCACACCTTCTTCGCCAACCCCCGCTCGCTCGACGCCACCACGGCCAACGCCGTCCCGCTGGAGCGCGCCGCCGTGCTGGCCGACGTGCCCCGCCGGCCCGGTGACTACGTCGACGTCATCAAGCAGATCCTGAACGCCTACCAGCCCGAGACCTGGGACAAGGCCAACCTGCTGCGGGCGGTCAACCCGGTCACCCTGGTGCTGTACCGGGGCGTCAACTCCCAGGACCCGGCGTTCCGGGCGGCCGTCCTGGCCGATCCGGGCGTCCTCGACGCGCTGAATGGCTTCATCCTCCGTGCCAAGGGCCACCTGCTGGACCGCGACCGGAACAACTCCCTCACCCTCAACAACGCGATCGACGAGCTGACCCGGCTGCAGGCCATCGCGGAGATCGCCCCGCGGTCCCGTGCGATGGTGAAGAACCTGGTCGACACCTCCGGCGGCATCACCGGGCCGGACTGGCCCCTGCGCGCCTCCGCCGGGGCCTCCGTCCAGAAGTTCGACCAGGCCAACTGCGGCTACTACGGCACCTGCGACGACCCGCAGCGGTTCAAGGACGCCTACCTGCCGGTCCGGCACACCTGCAGCCCGACCCTGCGCATCCTCGGCCAGGACCTGACCGCGGCCCAGCTGGCCACGGCCTGCGCCAGCCTGAACGGCCAGGACGTCTTCTTCCACAGCGTGTCCCGGGACAAGGGCCCCGTCGTCGACGACAACAACGCGGCCCTGGAGGTCGTCGCCTTCGACTCCGACGTCCAGTACGTCGTGCTCGGCCGGGCGATCCTCAACACCGACACCAACAACGGCGGCATCTACCTGGAGGGCGAGCCCGCCCAGGCGGGAAACCAGGCCCGATTCCTCGCCTACGAGGAGCCGTCGCGGTCCGGGGGCTACGAGATCCGCAACCTCAACCACGAGTACACCCACTACCTCGATGCCCGCTTCAACCTCTGGGGCAGCTTCAGGCAGGGCTGGGACGGCAAGCTGGTCTGGTGGACCGAGGGCCTCGCCGAGGTCGTCGCCACCTCGTACCTGAAGCAGGTCAACCAGGCGGCCATCGACTCGGCGGCCCGGCACAGCTACCGGCTGAGCGAGCTCTTCGACACCGACTACGGCGACCAGAACCGCGTCTACCAGTGGGGCTACCTGGCCGTCCGCTACATGCTGGAGCAGCACCGCTCCGACGTCGACGCCCTGCTCGCCGAGTGGCGCGCTGGTGACTGGGCGGGATCCCGCGCCATCACGACCGCCATCGGCACCCGCTACGACGCCGACTTCGACAGCTGGCTGACCCGCTGCGCCGCCGGAGCCTGCGCCACCGTCCCGGAGTTCCCGCAGTTCAAGGCGTGCGAGAGCGGCGACACCCGCCGGCTCGACAAGAACTGCGTGCGCACCGGCGTCTCGGCGACCACCGGCAACTACGCGCACTTCTACATCAACGTGCCGGCCGGCACCAAGCAGATCCGGGTGACCAGCAGCGGCGGGACCGGCAACGGCGACCTCTACTACCACTGGGGCGGCTGGGCGTACACCGACTCGTACGTCACGCGGTCGGCCGGGCCGGACAACTCCGAGACCCTGACCGTCACCAACCCGCCCGCCGGGTACGTGTTCTTCAGCCTCCACGCCCAGCAGGGCTTCAACGGGGTGACCGTCAGCAGCGAGTTCTGACCGGGGCTCCGCCCGGAGAACGTGGGAGCCGCCC
>NZ_JBHVER010000127.1:0-24010 GCF_042802195.1 Kitasatospora sp. NPDC057500
GTACCGGACCCTGGCCGGTACCCGGGCCCGGGGGTGGCCAGGGTCCGGTACCGGCTCGACGGGGCGGCGCCGGGGAAGAGGATCAGGGCGATCGAGCACACGTCCCCCCGATCCGTACGAAGGGAAGGCACCGCATGGCCGGCCACTACACCGCCACGGTCGAAGTCACCGGCGAGGGCCGCGACGGCGGCACCGTCCGCTCCGCCGACGGCCTGCTCCGGCACCGCCTGTCCATCCCCCGGGAACTGGGCGGACCGGGCGACGCCACCAACCCGGAACAGCTCCTGGCCGCGGGCTGGGCCGCCTGCTTCCTCGGCGCCCTCCGCCACGCCGCCGCCCGGCGCGGGATCAGGCCGACCAGCACCGCCGTCACCGCCGAGGTCACCCTCCAGCACGGCGACGGCGGCGTGTTCTCGCTCCGGGCCACCCTGGCCCCCCGCGTCGGCGGCGTCGACCAGCGCACCGCCGAGAGCCTCGCCGAGGACGCCCACCGGTCCTGCCCCTACTCCAAGGCGACCAGGGGCAGCATCCCCGTCACCATCGCCGCCACCGCGGTCTGAGCACCACCTCCGGAGAGGGCGCGATCGCCGAAGCGCGGGAGCATGTGCCCGACCCGGCCGATCGGCCCGAAGCGGAGAAGAACGCATGACCAGCAGTGCCCTCGACCACCTGCTCGGCCGGAGACGGGACGAGTGGGTGCGGGGCGCCGGTCAGGGCACCCCGCACCCGCCTGCGGGTGGTGGTCAGCTCCAGGGGTTGGCGGGCTGGTCGTCGATGGCGGTCCAGAAGCGGGTGCCGGCGGGCAGGGTGCCGTTGGCCCACAGGCCCCAGCCGGAGCCGTCGTGGAACTCGGCCATCCGGAAGCCGGCGCCGAAGCCGTCGGCGCACTTCTGGTCGGCGGCGGCGCGGCTGGAGAGCTGGTGGCCGGGCAGCGGCGCGGTGGCCTTCACCTCACCGCCGGCCCAGCTGTGGTAGCCGTTGGTGGGGACGCCGGCGGGGGCGGGGCGGCCGTCGTGCTTGAGGCACAGCAGCGGCAGCACGGCACTCGACGGGGTGTCACCGTTGTACGGGTTGCTGTTGGCGGCGTCGTCGTAGCCGACGTGCACCACGTTGTCGGCGCGCTGCTCCAGGGTGGTCCAGGTCATGCCGGCGTGCCGGCCGCGCGGGCCGAACATGGCTTCGTAGGCGGTGCTGTAGAGGTTCCACTGCTGGTAGCTGCCGCCGTCGCAGTCGCGCATGACCATCTTCCAACCGCCGAAGGTCTTCCGCGAGTTGTCGAGGCACAGCGCGCTGGAGACGTTCTTCAGCCGCACCCCGATCATGCCGTAGAGGGCCGGTTCCGCCTCGAACGGGGTGACCTCCCACTCCTGGTTGGGAGCCCCCGCGCGACACACACTGGCCGACAGCCCGTCGGTTTGCGTCAGACAGCGGTCGCCGTCGACGCTGGGGGTGGTGACCGTGTACCGCCCGGGATAGCCCGCGACGGGCTTGAACACCCACATGCCGGGGTTGTTGGACGGCTCGCAGGGGTGCATGTCCTGCGGTCCCCACCGGGCGTCCGGGCAGCGCTCGGAGTACTGGTTGAACAGGACCGTGGCGGGGGTGTCGGCGGAGGCGCCGCCGGGCACGAGGAACAGGCCGGTCACGGCGAGCACGATGGCGGGCACGAGACGCCTGAGGGTTGAGCGCATGCTGTCTCCACAGAGGGTTCGGAGGGGTGCGGCAGCCTGCCCGCGCGTGCGGGGGCCGCTTGCCGGTTCGTCTGCGGCCTTCCGGTCCCGTCGCCCCCGAGCGGGGGGCGAACACCGAGGTCGGACGGCCGGTGGCGCTGTGGAGAGTCTTGTCGTGGCACACCGGCCACCGGTAGTGGCCGATGCCACGGGTCGGCCGGGCGGTGTCATGGCCGCCGCGTGACAACTGTCATGATCTTTGGCCGGTTCGGGCACAGACAGCGGACGGTGCCGACCCTAGGCTGGCCGGACATGATCACCTCACCCGTGGGGCCCGCGACGGTCGAGCCGGGGCGGCTCGGCCGCCTGACCTCCTGGACGTTGCTCGCTCTGGGGCCCCTGTGGCTGCTGCTGGCGGCGTACGACCTCCTGGCCAATCTGAGCTCGGGGCGTCGGCTGCTGGCGGCTCCGGTGCTCGTCGCCGTCGCGGTCCAGCACACCTGGCTCATCCGCCGGGCGGTTCCGGGCGGCTCCGCGGGCCAGGGGCCCGGGCGTGGTTCCGTTGCCAGGAGGTGGTGGAACCTGCTGGTGCTGGTCGCGGCGATCGTGGTGTGGGGCGACATGGCGGACCGTCCGTACACGGCGATCGACTGGGCCATGGTGCCCGGGGCCATGACGGCGGCGCTGGCACTCTCCTTGCCGGCCCGCGAGCGCCGCCGACTGCTGGCAGCGGTTGCGCTGGCCTGCGCGGTGCTGGGGGAGGCGGTCGCCCGGTGGCGCCACGTGAGCCCCGAACTGCTCCCCGCAGCGCGGGCGATGACCGGTGCGGGGATGGTGCTGTTCATCGCCGGGGTGGAGTTCGTGCTGGTCCGGCTGTGGCGGGCGGTGCGGGAGGCCGAGCAGGTCCGGGAGACCACGGCCGCCCTGGCGGTGGCGGAGGAGCGGCTGCGGTTCGCCGCAGACCTGCACGACCTCCAGGGCCACCGGCTCCAGGCCATCACGCTCAAGGGCGAGCTGACCCAGCGGCTGATCGGCCGCAGCGACCACGAGGCGCGCGCGCAACTGCGGGAGATCACCGAGCTGGCCCGGGCCGCACTGGAGGAGTCGCGGGCCGTGGTCCACGGCTACCGGAGCGCCAGTCTGGCCACCGAACTGGCCAACGCCGCGGGGATCCTGGAGGCCGCCGGGATCCGCACCACCGTCGACGGCGACGCCGCGTGCATCCCCCACCAGCTCCAGCCGGCCTACGCCGCCCTGGTCCGCGAGGGCGTCACCAACATCCTCCGCCACAGCCGTGCACGGCACTGCCGGATCACCGTCACCGCCGCCGAGGGCCGGGCCCGGGTCGTGCTGTGCAACGACGGCGCCCCGTCGAGCGCCGCCCCGTCGAGCCCCGCCTCGTCGAGCCCCGCGGAGACCGGCAGCGGCCTGGCCGGACTGCAGGAACGCTTCCACGCCATCGGCGGGTACATTCTCATCGCCACCCACCCCGGCGGCCAGTTCGAACGGGCCGGCCACACCCACCGGGAGAGCCCCGCGTGATCCGCATCCTGCTCGCCGACGACGAGGACCTCACCCGCGGAGCCCTCGCCGCACTCCTGGGCCTCGAACCCGACCTGACCGTCACCGCGCAGGCCCAGGACGGTGCCGCGGCGGTCGAGGCCGCGAGCCGCCACCCGATCGACATCGCCCTGCTGGACCTGGAGATGCCCCACCTCGACGGCATCGCCGCCGCCCGGGCCATCCGCCGCCACCGCCCCGTCCCCACCGTCCTCGTCACCCGCCACGCCCGGCCCGGCGTGCTGCGACGCGCGCTGGCCGCGGGTGTCCAGGGCTTCGTCCCCAAGACCACGCCCGCCACCCGGCTGGCCGCCATCCTGCGCGAGGTCCACGGCGGCGGACGCTACATCGACCACCGCCTCGCCACCCACGCCCTCACCGAGAGCCCCTGTCCCCTGACCGCCCGGGAACTCGACGTCCTGCGCGCCGTCCACCAGGGCCTCGCCACCGGCGCGTTCGCCGAACAGCACCACCTCGCTCCCGGCACCGTCCGCAACTACCTCTCCTGCGCCATCACCAAACTCGGCGTCCGCACCCGCCACGAAGCGGCCCGCCGCGCCTGGGAGGAGGGCTGGATCTGAGGCTCCGACACCGGGGCACGGCCGTCGGCGTCCTGGACCCGGGCCCGGTCGGGGAGGCGGCCGCCCTCACCGAAGCGTCCGGTCCTCCCGCCGGCTCCGGGGGTGCGGCGTCGCGCCCAGGAGCCCGGCGAGCCGGTCGAACGCGTCGTCCCAGCACCACCTCCCGCCCACCCACGCCCGCCCCCTGCGCCCCATCTCCCGCGCGGCCTCCGGATCGGCCAGCAGTTCCGAGAGCCGGTCCGCCAGCAGGTCCGGCCGCCGGCCGTCCACGACGTGGCCCGTCTCCCCGTCGAGCACGGCGTCCGGGGCACCGCCGGAATCCCCGACCAGCACCGGCAGACCCGCCGCTGCCGCCTCCAGGAAGACGATCCCGAGCCCCTCCACCTCAAGGCCCGCCCGCCTCGTCCGGCAGGGCATGGCGAACACGTCCGCGGCGGCGTAGTAGGGAGGCATCTCGTGGTGCGGACGGCCACCCGCGAAGACGACCGAGCCGCCCACACCCCGCCGAGCCGCCAGCTTCCGCAGGTTCCGCCCGTACGGTCCCGCGCCCACCAGGAGCAGTTTCGCTTCGGGGTGCCGGTCCAGGAGGCGGGGCATCGCCTCCACCAGGGTGTCCTGCCCCTTGCGGGGGACCAACCGTGCCGCGCAGAGGATGACGGGGCAGTCGCCCAGGCCGTGCCGCTCGCGCACCTGTTCCGCTCCCGAACCGCGCCCGAAGACCGTGGCGTCGACACCCGGCGCCAGCCGCTCCATCCGGCCGGCGGCGCTCGCTCCGAGCGCCGCGGCGATCCGTTCCCCGGTGTAGGCGCCCAGGTAGGTGACGGTGTCCACCCGGTCGCCGATCCGGGCGAGCAGCGCCCGGGCCCCCGGCGTGCGGGCCCACCAGACCTCGTGGCCGTGGGTCGTCGCGACGATCCGGCGGACGCCGGCCTGGTGCCGCAGCGCGGAGCCCATGAGCCCCAAGGGTGCTGCGGCGCCGAACCAGACGCTGTCGCAGCCGTACCGGCGGGCCAGCCCGACCGCGCGGGCGGTCACCCGCCGGGTCGGCAGCAGGGTGCGGGCCGGGTCGCGCACCACGGGGAACGGGAGCGTGGCGTCGAAGGCTGCGGCGCCCGGGGCGGAGGAGGTGTGGACGACGACTCCGTCCGGGTCGAAGCGGGTCGTCATCGCGTGGACGAAGGTCTCGATCCCTCCCTGCCGGGGCGGGAAGTCATTGGTGACGACGAGTGTGCGCGGCATGGTTCGGGCCTCCGGTGGACGACGGTGAACAGGTGGTGGCTGCCGGTCCTGACGGTCCGGCAGTCGAGGAGACGGACCCAGCCGACCAGGACGAACGGCACCGCGAGGTAGCCGAACCGGGTCGCCGGGGCCAGGCAGACGGCGAGGGCCAGCCCGAGGGCCAGCCGGTCGGAAGCGGCGGTGACGGTCCGCGGCGGGCGGGTCAGCAGCGAGGCGCCGACTCCGGCGGCGGCCAGGGCGAGCAGGATGAGGGCGAGCACGCGTCCCCCGGGCACGTGCGCCGCCAGCAGCCGGCCCGGCAGCGGGCTGTCCGCGGGAGAGGCGGTGGCGCCCGCACCGGCGGGGAACAGGACGGTGTGTTCCGCGAAGGCCGCCGGAGCCGCCAGTACGGACGGGGCCACCACGATGGCGGCGACCGCGGCGGCGACCGCGGCGGCTCGCAGCACCGCCCTGCGTCCCCGGACCGTCGCGAGCAGCACGAGCGCGACCGGGACGAGCGGCCAGGCCGTCCACTTCAGGGCTGCCGCCGCCCCCAGCGCCAGTCCGGTGGCGCCCGGCCGCCCGGCCCCGGACAGCGCGAGTGCCAGGCACATCAGCGCGCTCACCGGAAGGTCGACCCCGCCGACGGCGAGCGGGAGGGCGACGGCGGGGAAGGCGGCGAGCGCCGACAGCCCCGTGCCTGCGCGGCGCCCCGTGGCGACGCGGGCGGACAGGGCGACGACCACGAGGAAGGACAGCGCGAACCACCAGCGCGCATCGCCGGCGACCACGTCGCCCAGCAGCGCGTGCGGGAGGCCGAAGAGCGCCATCCCGGGCAGGTACGGGTTGTAGTCCGCCAGGGCGGCGGGCCGGTCGGGGTAGGGGACGCCCGTCGCCAGCAGCCGCTCACCCGAGCGCTGGACGACGTCGACCTCCAGTTGCCCCTTGCCGAGCAGGGCCAGGAGGACCAGTGGGACCAGGACGGACCCGGCCGCGGCCACCCGGACCGCCCGGCGCGGCCACGCCCCCCGCCCGAACCCGCCGAGCAGCGCGGCCGCCAGGTACCCCGCGGCCGCGGTCGCGCCCCACACCCGGTGCGGGCCGAGGGCCGACACCAGGCCCAGCCCCGCGGAGAAGAGCGCGCACACCGTCCAGACGGCGAGGGGCAGCAGACGGCGTGCCGGCCGCGGACCGGTGGCGGCCACGGCGGTCGTGGTGGTGGCGGGATCAGTGCGGTGCGTCAGCAGGCTCGATGTGCTCAACCGGCCCAGCCTCCTCGGTCGGGATCTGCGCACCAGTCTCGGGATCCGGGCGGCCGGAATCGTCAACCCGGGCTGCGGTCCCGGGCGTCAACCCGTGGTGTGACGCGGGATCCCCGGGCCAACCCGTCGGTTGACGACGACCACCGTCCCTTCCCGCAGAATCGGGGCATGAGTTCCGTCTGGCGTGCCGCGTTCGGCCACCTCTCGGCCTGGAGCCGTTCGGCCGGGTTCCCCTACGTCACGGGGGCGGTGCCCGTGGTGATCGCGGCCGTCGAGATCGCGGCGTCCGGCATCACCTCCGTGACGGTGCTGGCCACCGCCGTGTGCGCGGTGGCCCCGCTGCCGTGGCGCCGTGCGTGTCCCCGGCTCGCGCTCGTCCCGATGGCGGCGTTCCTGCTCAACTTCCTCTTCCGCCCCGAACTCCTGCTCTCGGTGGCGGTCGCCGGCCTGATCAGCCTGTACGCGGCGGCCCGGCAGCGCGTCCTGCACCCCCTGCTGCTGACCGGCGCCGCGGTTGCCGGGGCCGTGCTGGTCAACTGGGGGCACATCCGGCTCGGCGCGTACGACCTGGGCGGCGCCGAGCCGATCCTCGGATCGCAGGGCGCCCTGTCGTACTTCGCCGAGTCGGTGCTGCTCTCCTTCGCGATCGTGGCGACCGTCGTCCTGGCGGACGCGGCACGGGGCCGTGAGCTCCACCGGCGCGACCGCCGGCTCGCCCATGAGCACCTGATACGCATGGAGCGCCATCAGGCCGCGGTGGCGGCCCGCACGGAGATCGCACGCGAACTGCACGACATCGTCGCGCATTCGGTGTCCGTGATCGCCGTGCAGGCGGAGAGCTCCACGTACAGCATTCCCGGGCTGACTCCCCAGGCGCAGGAGGGCTTCCAGGAGATCGCCCGGTCCGCCCGGTCCGCCCTGTCCGAACTCCGCGGCCTGGTGGGGATCCTGCGCCGGAGCGACGGGACGCGGGAACCGGTGGGGACCGCTCCGCAGCCCACGCTCGACTCCCTGGACTCGCTGCTGGAGCGGCACCGCGCGGCCTGCGGCGAGGTCGAGCTGCACACGTCCGGTCACCGGCCGGGCCTGACGGCCGCGTTCGAACTCCACGTCTACCGGATCGTCCAGGAGGCGCTGACCAACGCCCGGCGGCACGCGCCGGGTACCGGGGTCAGGATCGAACTCGGCTACGGCGCCGACCGGGTCGCCCTGCGGATCTCGAACGGGGCCCCGGGGAACGGCCGGTTCGCGAGCGTGCCGCCGTCCGCTGCCGTTCGCCCGGCCGGGAGCGGCCCGCAGCACCCCCGGGGCCACGGCCTCGACGGCATGCGGGAGCGTGCCGTGCTGCTGGGCGGGAGCCTGACCTGGACCCGGGAGCCCGACGGGGCGTTCCGCATCGACGCCGGCTTCCCGCTGGCTCCGGTGCACGGCAACGCGGTCACCCCGCCATAATCGGCTGGAACGGAGCGGGTGGCGGAAGGGGAGCGGGTGTCGGCGATTCGGGCGATCGTGGTGGACGACCAGACGGTGGTGCGGGCGGGCCTGGTCAACCTGTTGGCCACCCAGGAGGACATCGAGGTGGTGGGCGAGGGCGCCGACGGCGAGGACGCCGTCCGGCTCGTCCGGGAGCACCGGCCCGACGTCGCCCTGCTGGACATCCGGATGCCCGGCATGGACGGCATCCGGGCGACCCGGGCGATCCTCGCCGAGCCGGCCAACCGCACCAGGATCCTCGTGCTCACCACCTTCGGCCTCGACGAGTACGTCTACGACGCGTTGGCCGCCGGGGCGGGAGGGTTCCTCCTCAAGGACGCCACGTTCCCCGAACTGGTCCACGCCGTCAGGGTGGTCGCCGCGGGCAAGGCCGTCCTGGCGCCGGACATCACCCGGCGGCTGATCGACGACGTCAACCGGCACCGGGCCGCCCGGGCCCCGGTGCCGGACGCCACGGACCTGACTTCACGCGAGGCCGAAGTCCTGGTCCTCATCGCCCGCGGTCTCTCCAACAGCGGCATCGCACAGGAGCTGACCGTCACCGAGCACACCGTCAAGACCCACATCAACCGCCTCTTCACCAAGCTGAAGGTCCGCGACCGGGCCCAGGCCGTGATCGCCGCCTACGAACTCGGGTTCATCCGACCCCGGGAGGGAGCCGGCCCGCACGGCGGGGGCGGGGCGGATCGTCGGGCGGCCGTCCCTCCGTTCGAGCGGCGCTGACCAGGACGGCAGGGAGAGCCCGTGACGGATGTCCGACGCATGCGAATGGCGACCCGCCTGGCGATGGCGGTCGCCGTTCTCGCCCTGGCGGCCGGGGTCCTGCTGGTGGCCGCGTCGGGGCCGCTCCCGGGCGACGGCGTCGACCGGTGCGCGGGCCAGGACGCCCGCCTGGCCGCGCTCGACGAGCTGGACGCCTTCGCCGTGCTGCCGCCCGGATCGCGGCAGGTCGAGGAGTCGGCGACTGCGGCCGAGTGCGTCGGCGACGATTCCGCGGGCCCCTGGCTGTACAGCAGTCGTGTCCGCACGTACGGCGGGAACCGCGAGGACCTGATCAGGTTCTACGAGGGAGAGCTCTCCGGGCTGGGCTGGCGAAGAGGAGGGCCGAAGCCCGGGCCGTCGGTCGTGCGGACGTGTTTCACGAGGAAGGCGGAGCCGGGCTGGGAGACGCTGACGATAACGTTCGTGCAGGGAGCGGAGGCTGACGGGACCTTCCGGATCTCCGCCGAGGCCGCCGTGGACGGTTCGAGGATCGGGTGCTGACCCGCCCCGGCCCCGTCCCCCCGTGCGGCGGACAGGCTGCCACGGTGTCCTGGCCTGCGGCCATCGGCGGTCACCCCAGGCGCACCGGCAGTTCCGCGAGGCCCCGCAGCAGCGTGCTCGTCCGCCAGGTCAGCCGGGCGGGGTCCGCGGCGAAGTCGATCTCGGTATGACGTCCGAGGAGGCGGCGCAGCGCGACGGTGGTCTCCGCGCGGGCCAGTGGGGCGCCGAGGCAGTGGTGCAGTCCGTGGCCGAAGCCCAGGTGGCTGGGGCCCTGGCGGCGGATGTCGAAGCGGTCGGGTGCGGGGAAGGGGAGCGGGTCGCGGGACGCCGCGGCGAGGGAGACCAGGACCGCGTCGCCCGCCGCGACGGGTGTTCCGGCCAGGTCGAGTGATTCGGCCGCGAATCGGAACGCGGAGGCGTGGACCGGGGTGTAGTACCGCAGCGACTCCTCCACGGCACCGGGGAGGAGCGCGGGATCGGCTCGCAGCAGGGCGAGTTGGGCCGGATGGGCGAGCAGACCGTGCACGGTGGCGGAGATCAGGTTGACCGTCGTCTCGTGGCCGGCGACGAGGAGGAGGAACACCATCCCGAGGAGTTCCTCGCGGGTGAGGCTCCCCGCCTGCCGTCCCGGTCCGCCCGCCGCGCGTCGCGCCGCCGCCAGGTCGCCGAGCAGCGTGCTGTCCGCTCCCTGGGCCGCTCCGCCGAGCAGGTCGGCCCTCGCCGTCAAGTCGGAGAGGTACGAGGCAAGTTCCGCCGAGGCCGCCGCTGCCGCCTCCGGCGACGACGGCATGACCAGTTCGTTGGACCACGCGTGGAACGGGGTGCGGTCCGCCTCCGGTACGCCCAGGAGCGCGCAGATCACCGCGACGGGCAGCGGGAGTGCGTACCGGTGCACCAGGTCGACGGTTCCGCGTTCCGGCAGCGCCGCGAGCAGGCCGTCGGCGATGGCCTCGATCTGCGGGCGCAGGGCGGAGACGCGGGCCGGAGCGAAGTGGCCCGCGACCAGCCGGCGCAGGCGCGTGTGCTGCGGCGGGTCGCTCTGGAGCATGTTGCGGCCGATGGCGTGACCGCCGTCCGTGCGCCATGACGAGGAGTGCGTGATGTCGTTGCGCAACCGGGGATCGGCGAGGGCCTGTCGTGCCGCGTCCCGGGTCACGACGAGCCAGCAGTCCCCGCTCTCCGGTACGTGGATGCGGTGGACGGGGCCCTTCGCGCGCAACTGCGCGTAGAGCGGGAAGGGGTCGGCCGCCAGGTCGTGGCCCTCGGGGGCCAGTTCCTGCAAGGTGGGCGCCTGCTTCACAGGGGTCTCCGGTGGTGTGCTGCGGGGGCGGGTCCGTCGGCACCGGTGCTGTTCCGTCCACGGTCCGCCTCCCGGTGCCATAGGGACGGCAGGAAACGGGGAGCAGTCCCCGTTTCCTGCCGGGACGATAGCATCCCGAACGGGGAATGCTCCCCGCTTTCGGTCGAGCGGTACGACGGAGGACGAGATGGCCACCGGTGAACAGGGCGCGCCGCCCCCGTCGCGGCGCGATGCGCGGCGCAACCGGGAGTTGCTCGTCGAGGCGGCCCACGAGGTGTTCGGCGAGCAGGGGCTCGAAGCGCCGCTCGATGTCATCGCCCGGAGGGCGGGCGTGGGGAACGCCACGCTCTACCGCCACTTCCCCACCCGCGCCGCGCTCGTCGACGCGGTGTTCCGCGATCCGCTCGCCGACACGATGGCGGTCGGCGAACGGGCCCGCACGGCCCCGGACGCCTGGGTGGCACTGACGGGCTACCTGGACGCGGTCTTCACGGTGCTGGCCGCCGATCGCGGCACCAACGACCTCATGACCACGCGCCTCCAGGGCGTCGAGTCCCTGGACTCCGTGCACGCGCACAACCGGCGGACGCTGGAACTGCTGCTGGAACGCGGGCGGGCGGAGGGCAGCGTCCGGCCCGATGCCACCGTGGAGGACGTCCTGTTCCTCCTGGCCGCTCTCGGCCGCGCGGTCCCGGCGCTGACGGCGGCGGCGTCCGCCGAATCCTGGCGCCGCCCCCTCGCCCTGCTCGTCGACGGCCTGCGCGCCGCGCCGGCCACGTCGCCGCTGCCCGAACCCGCCCTCACCCCCGACCAACTCCACGCCGCACTGGGCGAACTGGGTCCGCACCGCACTCCCGGCGGCCGGCGAACGGGCGACCGCCGGGACTGATGCGGGAACGGCGCGGCGGCGGCAGCCGTCCGGGCCGCCCGGCCACCTGCCGGGGTCGGCTCCCCGGGCTGTGCGCCATGGCCGCGGGCGCGTGGTCGGACCGGCGCTCGGCGCGGGTCCCGGCGCGCTCGGCGCAGCCCTCGACGGCCCCGGCGGCGGGAGTGGGGCTCGGACCTGGGCTGGGCGTGCCCGACCCAGGTCCGTCACCGACCCGCCCCGTCACCGACCCGCCCCGTCACCGGCCCGGGCGGTCCCGGCTGCGGCGGGTGCCCCGCCCGGCGGAGCGCAGCAGGTCGCGGGTGAGGTCGTGGCGCGGAGCGCCGAGTACCTCGGCCGTCGCCCCGTGCTCGACGATCCGCCCGTCGTGCAGCACGGCGATCCGGTCCGCGACCGCCTCGGCGGCGGCGAGGTCGTGCGTGATCACCACGAGTGCCAGGTCGGTCCGTTCACGCAGCCCGGCCAGCAGGCCGAGCACGGCGTGGCGGCTGCGCGCGTCCAGTCCGGACGTGATCTCGTCGCACACCAGCACCCGGGGATCTCCCGCCAACGCGCGGGCCAGGGCGGCGCGTTGCAGCTCGCCACCGGAGAGGCCGGCGGGCCGCCGAGCGGCCAGGGCCCGGGGGAGTCCGAGCTCCGCCAGCAGCCGCAGGGCGACGCGGCCGGCCTCGTCGCGGCCCGCCCCGCGCAGGCGGACGGCGGCCCGCGCCACCTGGTCCCCCACCGGACGGTACTCGTCGAACGAGGCCTGGGCGTCCTGGAACACGTACTGCACGGCGGCGAGTTCGCCCCGCGAGCGGTCGCGCAGGCTGCGTGCGAGCGGCCGGCCGTCGAGGGCGACCACGCCCCGGTACGTGCGGTGCAGGCCCGCGACGCAGCGGCCGAGCGTGGTCTTCCCGCTGCCGGAACGGCCGATCAGCGCCAGGCACTCACCGGCGCCGACCTCGATGTCCACGCCGTTCAGCACCTCGACGCCGCCGGGATGGGTGGCGTCGAGCGATTCGACGCCCAGGACGGGGCGCGCGGGCGCCGCGGCGGGTCGTGTCCCGGGCGGCGGGGCGGTGGCCGGCAGGCGTGGCCGGGAGCCGGCCAGTACCTGGGACGCGGGCCCGGAGGCGACCGGGCGACCGGCCCGCAGGACCACGACGTCGTCGGCCAACTCCGCCACCACGTCCAGGTCATGGCTGAGCAGCAGCAGGCCGATGCCTTGCCGCACCACGGCGGACAGCTCGTCGACGATCCGGCGCTTCGTCGACGTGTCCTGGCCCGTGGTCGGCTCGTCGGCGACGATGGCCCGGGCGCCGAGCAGCAGCGCCTGGGCCAGGACGACCCGCTGCTGCTGTCCACCGGACAGCTGGTGGGGATAGCGGCGCAGCACCTCCTCGGGGGCGTCGAGCTGTGCGCGGCGCAGGGCCTCGCACACCTCGGCGGTGCCGCCGCCGCGCAGCCGGGCGATGTCGCGCAGGAGCGCGCCGACCCGGCGGGCGGGGTTGAGCGCGGCGGCCGGGTGCTGCGGGACGTAGCCGACCGCGCCGCCGGGGGCGTGGACCCGGCCGGTGACCACGGCGCCTTCGGGGTACTCGCCGAGCAGGGCGAGGCCGGTCGTGGTCTTTCCGCTGCCCGACGCGCCGAGCAGGGCCGTCACGCGGCCCGGGTGGACGCGCAGGCTCACGCCGTCCACCAGGGTGCGGCCGGTGACCTCGATCCGCAGGCCGTCCACTTCGACCACCGGTCCGGTCATCGCGGCGTTCCCTTCCCGCCCCGCTGGAGGGCGGCGTCGAGCAGCAGGTTGGCGCCCATGGCGAGGCCGGCGATCAGCGCGGCGGGGACGACAACGGCGAGCGGCTGGAGGTCGAGGCCGGGCCGGTTGCGGTCGACCATCACCGCCCAGTCGCTCGCGTCCGGCTGCACACCGACGCCCAGGAAGGCGACGGTGCTGACCAGGTAGAGCGCTCCGACCAGCCGGGTGCCGGTGTCGGCGGCGAGCGTGCGACGCATGGCGCGGACGGTGTAGAGCAGGGCGATCCGCGCCCACGACTCGCCGTGCAGACGCATCGCCTCCACGGCAGGGCGGGCCGCGACCTCCACCGCTCCGGCGTGGACCACCCGGGCGGCGTCCGGGACGCCGACCAGCGCCACGAGCGCGCTCAGGCCGACCGGCCCGGGGGACAGCACCGCGGCGGTGATCAGCACCAGGACGAGCGACGGCACCGCGATCAGCACGTCCAGCGGACGCATCAGCAGCTCCTCCAGCCAGCCCCGCCGGGTGAGCGCCGCGGCCAGTCCCAGGGGGATCGCGACGGCGTAGGTGAGCGCGGTCGCGGCGAGCGCCACCAGGACGACCGAGCGGCCACCCAGCAGTATCTGGCGCCAGACGTCCCGGCCGGTGAAGTCGGTGCCGAGCCAATGGCCCTGGCCCGGGGTGAACGACACTCCGCGCGGCCCGGGCGGGCCGGCGAACAGCGGCCCCAGCAGGGCCAGCAGCAGCGGGACGGCGATCAGGGCCGCGCCGAGGAGGAACCGTGGTCTCACGCGGCGACCTCCGAGCGGGGTGCGAGGCGGCGGGCGGTCAGGTCGGCGCCGAGGTTGAGCACGACGGTGGCCGCGCCGAAGACCACCGCGAGCCCCTGGACCACCGGCACGTCGCGGGCCGCGACCGCGTCGAGCAGCACGGTGCCCAGGCCGGGAACCACGAACAGTGCCTCGACCACGATCACCCCGCACAGCAGCCAGTCACAGGTGCGGGCGAGCTGCTGCGCGGCCGGGGCGACCGCGTTGGGCAGCGCGTGCGCCCACCGGATCCGGGCCTCGGACAGCCCGTAGCGGCGGGCCTGCGCCACATGGGGTGCCGCCAGCGCCTCGATCATGCCGGCCCGCACCAGTCGGCTGATCGAGCAGACCGGGCGGGCGAGCAGCACGGCGACCGGCAGCACCAGGACGGCCGGCTGGTGCCGGAGCCCGCCGATCGCGGTCGGCGGCAGCCAGCCGAGCCTCAGCGCGAACACCGTGGTGAGCAGCACGCCGAGGGCGAACTCCGGAACCGCGTACACGGCCAGCGTCGTCGAGCTGATCAGCCGGTCGAGTGCTCCGCCCTCCCGGCGGGAGGCGAGTACGCCGAGGGCGACCGAGAGGGGCACCAGCAGCACGAGGGTGAGGGCGGCGAGCAGCAGGGTGGGGGCCAGGCCGCCGGCCAGGTAGGTGGTGACCGGACGGCCGCTGACCAGCGAGGTGCCCAGGTCGCCGTGGAGCAGGCGCAGGCACCAGTCGAGGAAGCGCTCGGCGGCGGGCCGGTCCAGGTGCATGGCGGCGCGGATCACGGCGATCCGCCGCGGGTCGGGGTCGTCGCCGGCCAGGGCGTCCGCCGCGTCGCCGGGGAGCGCCTCGGTGAGGACGAACACCAGCGCGGGGACGGCCGCCAGCTGCCCCGCCCCGAGGAGCAGCCGGCGGCCGGCCCAGGACCGCAGCGGCGTCATGCCAGCCAGACCTTGTCGAACCGGGCCCAGTCGAGGGTGTTCGCGGGAGCGTCCTCGGCGACGCCCCGAACGGTGGGCGCCGTGGCGATGATCCAGTCGGCGAAACCCCAGATCAGGAACCCGCCCTCCTCGTACAGGCGACGCTGCATCCGTTCGTAGAGCGCGGTGCGGGTGGCGGGATCGAGGGTGGACTGAGCCTGCGTGTAGAGCTCGTCGAAGTCGGGCCGTCTCCAGTGCGTGGCGTTGGTGGTGGACTTGGTGAGCAGTCGCTGCGAGATGTGCGACTCGATCGGCATGACGCCCGAGCGGTAGGAGGCGAGGGTGCCGCCGTCCAGGATGTCCTTCCAGTAGGTGTCCTTGTTGCCGACCCTGACCTCGACCGTGACACCGGCCGTGGCGGCCTGCTCCTTGAAGATGCCCGCGGCCTCGACGAAGCCGGTCGCGACCGGCGAGGTGTCCAGGGTGACCCTGAGGTTCTCGGCACCGGCCTCGCGCAGCAGGGCCCTGGCCCTCTCCAGGTCCCGGGTGCGCTGCGGCAGGCTCGCCGGGTAGTACTGGAAGCCCTTGCCGAACAGGTCGTTGCCGATCTCGCCCGCGCCGGACAGCGCCCCGTCGACCAGTTCCTTCCGGTCGGCGATGAGGAAGAACGCCTGGCGCACCCGCTTGTCGTCGAACGGCGGCCGGTCGGTCTTCATCACGAAGCCCTGCATGGTGCTGTTGCGCAGCCGGACGATCTCGATCCGCTTCCGGCCTTCGTGGGCGCGGGCGGTGGCCGGGTTCAGCTCGTGGGCGTACTCGGCCTGTCCGCCGAGCAGGGCGCTGACGCGGGCCGACTCCTCGTTGGCGACCAGGAATTCGAGCTCCGCCAGGTGCGGTGCGCCTTCCCAGTAGCCGGGGTGGCGCCCGAGGAGCAGCGAGCTGCCCGGCTTGAAGGAGGTGAAGCGGAACGGGCCCGAGCCGACCGGAGCGGTGAAGTCCTCGGTGCCGTTCGGCACGATGTAGGCGCCGAACGCGGCCAGTACGTTGGGGAATTCGGCGTACGGCCGGTTGAGGCGGAACACGACGGTGGCCGGATCGGCGGCGCGGCTGGCGGCGAGGTCGATCGGCTCCAGGGAGGCCTTGGCGCGGAAGGCGCGCGCCGGGTCGGCGATGCGGCGGTAGCTGAACAGGACGTCGTCGGCGGTGACCGGGCGGCCGTCGTGGAAGACGGCCTCGCGGAGCCGCACGGTCCAGGTGTCCAGGGTGGCGCTGGGCTCCCAGCTCTCGGCGAGGCGGGGTACGGCGGAGAGGTCGGCGCCGTAGTCGGCGAGCTTGTCGAAGAGCGCCTTCGCGCGGGCGGCGTCGACGAAGAGGTTGGCGAGGTGGGGGTCGAGGGTCTCGTTGGTGCCTCCCCCGGCGAAGGCGGCGCGCAGCCGCCCGCCCTGCCTCGGGGCGGCGGAGTCGGAAGCGTTCGGCGGGTCCGCGTCGGCGGCGCAGCCGGCGGTGGTCAGGGCGAGTGCGGCGGCGCCGCCGGTCAGCAGGAACTGCCTGCGGTGGAAGCGGTTCACGAATGCTCTCCTCGGTGGGTCGGGCGACCGGGTGGAGGCGGCCGGCGTCGGCCGCTGCGGGTGAGGGTGCGGGTGAGGGCGGGTGAGGGCGAGGGCGGTTGAGGACGGCGTCGAGGTCGTTCGGCGGGCACCGTCACCGGACGGTGCTCGGCTCCCCGGGGCCGGGGCCGGGGCCGGGTGCGGTGCCGGTGCCGGTGGCGGTGGCGGCGGGCCCGGTTCCGGGTGCGGGCAGGAGGGCTGCGCGCTGGAGGAGGGCGACCGCGGCGGCGCAGAGCAGGCCGAGCGCGGCGCAGAGCAGCCAGGCCGACCAGCGGGCGTGCTCCATCGCCCACCCCACCGCCGCGTTGCCGAGGGCGGCGGCCAGGCCCGAGACCATGTGGAACACGCCGTAGTAGGTGCCGGTCAACTCGCCGCGGCCGAAGGCGGGGATCAGCTCCAGCACGAACGGACCCGCCACCATCCTGCCGAGCTGCAGCCCCAGCACCGTGAGCAGCAGGACGGGGAGGCCGTCGGCGGCGAGCGGCAGCAGGAACGCCAGACCGGTCGACAGCGTCCCCACGGCTATCCACCGGCCGCGGTTCCCGGTGCGCTGGAGCCTTCGGGTGATCCGTAGTTGGAGGGCCAGGTTGGCGAGGGTGCTGGTGAGGAAGAGCACGCTCGCCGCGCCCTCCCAGCCGGTGGCGCGCCGCGCGGCGTCGGGCAGCAGCAGGTAGAGCTGGCTCTCCAGGACGTACAGGCCGACCAGGGCGAGGGAGAAGGCGAGGAACCGGCGATCGGTGACCGCCTCCCGCCAGTCGCCGAGGACCGGGGTGGGCGTCGGCCGGGCCGGCCGGCCGGGCAGCGCCACGGCCTGGGCGGCCGTCAGCAGGGCGAAGATCCCGGCCGCGGTGAGTGCGGCCGCCCGGAAGTCGACCAGCAGCAGGGCGGAGCCGAGCAGCGGCCCGGCCAGGGCGCCCGCGGTCGCGAAGACGTTGAACAGCGCGAACGCCTCGGCCCTGCGCGCACCCGCCTCCTGGGCGACGTACGTGCGGACGGCCGGATTGAACAGCGCACCGGCGAGCCCGCTGAGCACCGAGGCGGCGATCAGTACCGCGATCCCGTCGCCGAGCGCGAACAGCGCGAACCCGACGGTCCGCAGCCCGCAGCCGGCGATGATCACTCCGCGCGCACCGAGCCGGTCGGCGGCGGAGCCTCCGATGAGGAACAGGCCCTGCTGGCTGAGGTTGCGCGCCCCGAGGACGACCCCGACCGCCACGGCCGACAGGCCCAGGTCCTGCCCGAGGTGGGTCGCGAGGTACGGCACCAGGAGGTAGAAGCCGGTGTTGACGCCGAACTGGTTGACCAGCAGCAGCCGCAGGGGCAACGGGAACGAGCGGACGGAACGGAGGGTCCTCACCGGGCGGCCTCCGGCGCGGGCGGGCTGCCGGGGTCAGGGCCGCGGCCGGGGGAGGCCGAACGGCGGCCTCCCTCGGCGGTCGTCCCGGGCGGCAGGTGGCTCATGGAGCCGACCCGCACGCTCTCGACAGTCGGCGGATACGCCACGTGGTCCCCTCGTGGTCGGGCGGAGTCGTGCGGCCGGTACCGGAGAGAAACGTATCTGCACTCGTTGTCATTTTCAATAAGCCGGTGAGGGAGTATCCCCGCGCGGCCCGGAGTCCCGGAGTCCCGGAGCCCCGCAGCCCCGCAGCCCGGAGCATCCGCGTCGGCGGGCCGTCCGGCGTCGGCGGGCCTCGCCGCCCGGCCCGGAGTTCAGGGCCGGGGGCGGGGCCGGCCCGGGGCGCCGGGGATCAGTCCCGTCCCGTCAGGCCGTAGCGCCGGGCGGCGAGTTCGGGCGCGTCCGGCTTGACCTCGCCGCGGGCGGCAAGGGTGCGCAGGGCGTGCACGACGATGGACTCGGCGTCGACGCCGAAGTGGCGGCGTACGTTGTCCCGGCTGTCGGAGAGGCCGAAGCCGTCGGTGCCCAGGGAGGTCCACTGCTGCGGGACCCAGGGGGCGATCTGGTCCGGAACGGCGCGCATCCAGTCCGACACGGCGACGACCGGCCCCGGCGCGCCGGCCAGCGCCTCGGTGACGTAGGGAGTGCGGCCCCGGGCCTCGGCCTCCATGGCATCGCGGCGCAGCAGCGTCCAGGAGGGGGCCGACCAGACGTCGGCGGCGACGTTCCAGTCGGCGGTGAGCAGTTCCTGGGCCCGCAGGATCCAGTGGATCGCGGTGCCGGAGGCGAGGAGTTGCAGCCGCGGAGCGTCCGCGGCGGCCTCGGGGGCGGGCCGGTAGCGGTACAGGCCGCGCAGGATGCCTTCCTCGACTCCCTGCGCCTGCGGCATCGGCGGCTGGACCTTGGTCTCGTTGTAGACGGTCAGGTAGTAGAAGACGTCCTCGGCGGCCTCGCCGTGCATGCGCCGCAGCCCCTCGCGGACGATCACGCCGATCTCGTAGGCGAAGGCGGGATCGTAGGGGAGGCAGGCGGGGTTGGTGGAGGCGATGAGGTGCGAGTGGCCGTCGGCGTGCTGGAGGCCCTCGCCGGTCATGGTGGTGCGTCCGGCGGTGGCGCCGACGACGAAGCCCCGGCCCAACTGGTCGGCGAGCGCCCAGAACTGGTCGGCGGTGCGCTGCCAGCCGAACATCGAGTAGAAGATGTAGAAGGGGATCATCGGTTCGCCGTGCGTCGCGTACGAGGTCGCGGCGGCGGTGAAGGAGGCGAGCGAACCGGCCTCCGTGATGCCCTCGTTGAGGATCTGGCCGTCGGTGGACTCCCGGTAGTACAGGAGCTGGTCGCGGTCCACGGGCTCGTACGTCTGCCCCTTGGGGGAGTAGATCCCGGCGGAGGGGAACAGCGACTCCATGCCGAAGGTGCGCGCTTCGTCCGGTACGACCGGCACCCAGCGCGGGCCGGTCTCCTTCTCCCGCATCAGGTCCTTGACGAGGCGGACGAAGGCGGTGGTGGTGGCGACCGGCTGGGTGCCCGAGCCCTTGGCGAGCGCCGCGAACGGCTTGTCCGCGGGGGCGGGGAGCGGCCGGGCGACGACCCGGCGGGCCGGGGCCGGACCGCCGAGCGCGCGGCGGCGCTCCATGAGGTAGGCGACCTCCTCGGAGCCGGGCCCCGGATGTGCGTACGGCACCAGGTCCTCGCCCAGCCGGGCGTCGGGGATCGGGAGTTCGAGGAGGTCGCGCATGGCGCGGAACTCCTTGCCGGAGAGCTTCTTCATCTGGTGGTTGGCGTTGCGGGACTCGAAGCCGGGGCCGAGCGTCCAGCCCTTGACCGTCTGGACCATCACGACGGTGGGGGCCCCGCGGTGCTCCAGTGCGGCCCGGTAGGCGGCGTGGATCTTGCGCGGCTCGTGTCCGCCGCGCGAGGTGCCGACGATCCGGGCGAGGTGCTCGTCCGTGTAGGGGCGGGCGAGCGCGGCGAGCGCGCCGGTGAACAGGCGCTCGCGGACGTACCCGCCGTCGCGGGCGGCGAAGGTCTGCAACTGCCCGTCGGGCAGGGTCTCCAGGGCGTCGAGGAGCAGCCCGTCGGCGTCGGCGGCGAGCAGGCCGTCCCAGTCCACGCCCCAGGGCACCTTGACGACGTTCCAGCCGGCCGCGCGGAACTGGGCCTCCAGCTCCTGCATGATCTTGAAGTTGCCGCGGACCGGGCCGTCGAGGCGCTGGAGGTTGCAGTTGACGACGAAGGTGAGGTTGTCGAGCTCCTCGCGGGCGGCGAGCGGGAGTGCGGCCGTGGCCTCCGGCTCGTCCATCTCGCCGTCGCCCAGGAACGCCCAGACGTGGCTGCGGCCGGTGTCCTTGATCCCGCGGTGGTGCAGGTAGCGGTTGAAGCGGGCCTGGTAGATCGCCGAGAGCGGGCCGAGGCCCATGGAGACGGTCGGGAACTCCCACAGCCAGGGCAGCCGCCGCGGGTGCGGGTAGGAAGGCAGGCCGCCGCCGCCCGCTTCCATCCGGAAGCGGTCCAGCTCGGCTTCGCCCAGGCGTCCTTCGAGGAAGGCCCGGGCGTATATGCCGGGGGAGGCGTGGCCCTGGACGTAGATCTGGTCGCCGCTGCCGTCGGCCTCCTTGCCCTTGAAGAAGTGCTGGAAGCCGACTTCGTAGAGCCAGGCGGCCGACGCGTAGGTGGCCATGTGCCCGCCCAGGCCGGCGCGTTCGTTGCCGCGGGTGACCATCGCGGCGGCGTTCCACCGGTTCCACGCCGTGATCCGCGCTTCCACGGCTTCGTCGCCGGGGTAGGCGGGTTCGGCGGCGGTCGGGATGGTGTTGAGGTACGGGGTGACGGACGGCGGCGGCAGTGGCACACCGGATCGGCGCGCGTGATCGACGACGCGTCGGAGCAGTCGCGCGGTGCGCCGGGGCCCGACGGCGCCGACCGCACCGTCCACGGAGGCGAGCCATTCGGCGACCTCCTGCGGGTCGGGTTCGGGCAACTGGTCGAGCTGGTGGTGCGGGGACATGGGGTTCGCCCTTCCGTGGTGCGGGCCGGCCGGAAGCGAGGTCTTCGGGACGGTCGGCTTGGTGACTACCTGGCCCGTAGTGCTCAATGATCGGTAAAATTTTACTGGTGTGTATGGATAGCGTCGTCTTCTGAGGGGAAGCGTTGGAGACGGGCCGCGGGGGCGGTCTCCGGTGTCAGGCGCTCTTCGGTGCGGCCGCGTAGTCCATGACGTGCCGTTCCATGAGGCGCCCCAGGTGCGGGTCGCCGCGGAGCAGGCCCTCGGCGATCTCCTCGTGGTCCTCCGCGTTGTCGTGCAGTTCCGTGCGCAGCCACCGCAGCGAGAGGCGGGTCCACACCTCCACGCCCAGCCCGTCCCAGTGCCGGACGAGGACGGGGTTCCCGCAGGCGTGGACGATGGCGCGGTGGAAGGCCACGCCGTGCAGGGCCTGGCCGTCGGCGTCGCCCTCGGCGGCCGCACGGCGCATCGCGAGCAGGTGCCCCTCCAGTGCGGCGGTGTTCCCGGCGAGCCGGGGGGCGGCGAGCATGACGGCGCGGCGCTCCAGGGCGGCGCGCACGACGTACACGTCCCGGAGCTGGCCGACCGTCAGCTCCTGGACACGCGCGCCCTTGTTGGGGCTGGACGTCACGAGCTCCATGGCCTCCAGCTCGCGCAGCGCCTCGCGGACCGGCGCCTGGCTGGTGCCCAGTTCGACCGCGATCCGCCGCTCGACGATGCGGTCCCCGGGCTCCCAGCGGCCGGCCACCAGGCCTTCGAGGATGAAGGCGCGCACGTGCTCGTGCAGGGGGGCCCGCTCCAGCGGGGCGCCCGGCGCCGTGGGAAGTGCCACTCGACTCTCCTCCGCTCATCAGTTGAGCAATGATCGATCATTTTTCAGTGTACTCGACGGTGGCCTGCCGGTGGCGCACGGCTGGAGGAGCGGCCGGCGGCCCCGCTGCCGCCGGTGTTCCGACGGCCGGGACCCGCGGGCGGGCTCGCGTCGCCGGACGAGCCGGCGCCGTGCGGAGAAGGGCCTCGGCGCGACTGCCGAGGTCCTTCCGATCCGCCCGGGCAGGCCGTCAGGGGCCGGCTGTGAGCTCTCCGGAGAGCCGGTCGTGGAGGTCGGCGCTCGGAGCGTTGAGTCCGGTGATCTTCACGGTCTTGCCACGCCGGGCGTACTTGGTCTCGATGGCGTCGAGGGCGGCGACGGAGGAAGCGTCCCAGATGTGCGCCCGGCTGAGGTCGATCAGGACGCTGTCGGGGTCGCCCGCGTAGTCGAACTGTCCGACGAGGTCGTTGCTGGAGGCGAAGAACAGCTCGCCGGTCACCGAGTAGACCACCCGGCCGCCCTCGGGGTCGGTGACGGAGGTGACAGCGGCGAGGTGGGCGACGCGCCTGGCGAAGACCACCATGGCGGTGATCGAGCCGACGACGACCCCGATGGCGAGGTTGTGGGTGGCGACCACGCAGCCGACCGTGATCACCATGACGGCGATCTCCCCGGCCGGCATCCGCCTCAGGGTCCCGGGGGCGATCGAGTGCCAGTCGAACGTCGCGAAGGACACCATCACCATGACGGCGACGAGCGCGGCCATGGGGATGTCGGAGACGACGGGGCCGAAGACGATGCACAGCACCATCAGGAACGCGCCGGCCAGGAACGTGGACAGGCGGGTGCGGGCACCGGACACCTTCACGTTGATCATGGTCTGTCCGATCATCGCGCACCCGCCCATGCCGCCGAGGAGACCGGTGACGATGTTGGCGATGCCCTGGCCGATCGACTCGCGGGTCTTGTTCGAGCGGGTGTCGGTGATCTCGTCGACCAGTTTGGCCGTCATCAGCGACTCCATCAGCCCGACCAGTGCCATGGCGAGCGCGTACGGAGCGATGGTTTTCAGCGTGTCCAGGGTGAAGGGCACGTCCGGCAGGCCCGGGACGGGCAGCGACGAGGGCAGTGCGCCCTTGTCGCCCACGGTCGGGACCGCGATGCCCGCGCCGAGCGTGATCACCGTCAGGACGGCGATGGACACCAGCGGCGCCGGGACCACGGTGGTGACCTTCGGGAAGAACACCATCAGCGCCAGACCGGCCGCGATCAGCGGGTACACCGCCCACGGCACACGGCTCATCTCGGGGATCTGCGCCATGAAGACCAGGATCGCCAGCGAGTTGACGAACCCGACCATGACGCTGCGCGGCACGAACCGCAGCAGCTTCGCCACCCCGAGCGCGCCCAGCACGATCTGGAACACTCCGGCCAGGATCACCGCGGCCACGAGATGGCCGAGGCCGTGCTCCCGGTTCAGCGGGCCGATCACCAGCGCGACCGCGCCGGTGGCGGCGGAGATCATCGCGCGGCGCCCACCGACGACGGCGATGGTGACCGCCATGGTGAAGGACGCGAACAGGCCGATCGCCGGCTCGACCCCGGCGATGACCGAGAACGAGATCGCCTCGGGGATCAGCGCGAGGGCGACCACCAGACCGGCCAGCACCTCGGTGCGCCAGACCTTCGGGTCGGACAGCCAGTCGGGCTTGAGGCCACCCGGGCGCGCGGCCGTGGACACAGCGGAAGAGGACAAGGAGGGAGCCTGTCGTACTCGGGGCGCGCCCCTGCCACGGGGGCTGGACGTGCAGAGGAGAGGGCGGGGTCCGGACGGCACCCCGCCGTGGCCCGGGACGTGCCGGGGCCGGAACCTGCGGGAATCGGGTCCTCGCCGGGGGCGTCGTCGGCCCCGGCACGGCTGCGGAGGGGCAGCGGACGGTCCACCCGGACCGGGAGAAACCCTACCCTAACGTTAGGGTAGGGATCGGATGGGGTGGATCGCGCCTCCGCGACGGCAGAAGGACGGGGTCAGGGGCATGGACGGCAGGCACATGCAGATCGGCGAGGTCGCCGCGCGAACCGAACTGTCGCTGCGCACCATCCGGCACTACGAGGAGACCGGCCTCGTCGTCCCCTCCGCCCGCTCCCAGGGCGGCTTCCGCCTCTACACCGAGACCGACGTGGCCCGCCTGATGGTGATCCGCCGCATGAAGCCACTCGGCTTCACCCTGGAGCAGATGCGCGACCTGCTGGACGCCACCGACCGCCTCGACAACGGGACCGCGAGCGACGCCGGTGAGCGCGAGGCCCTGCTGGAGCGCGTCCGAGGCTATGAGCGGGCCGCGGTCGAGCGGGTGGAGCAGCTGCGCGTCCAGCTCTCCCGCGCCGAGGACTTCGCCGCCACGCTGGGTACCCGTCTGCGGCAGGACGCCGCACCCGCCCGCCCGTGTGGTGCGGCGCCGGGGCGGTCCGGCGCAGCTGCGCCGGACCGCCCGCCCTCACGGCG